>NZ_JBINJE010000040.1:0-28879 GCF_043951955.1 Halalkalibaculum sp. DA384
ATCATTACAGTCTGTAACAGGCTGCGAAATGGGCCTTTCAGCTGCGTTGAAGGACAAATCACCTGCTCAACGTACCAACGTACGTCTGCGCGGCCCTTTGCCCTTCGCCTTGCTGAAAAACCAATTTCTTGGCGAGAAATCCGGACTAATTATCGTGGATACTGTTTTGCTGAAGAAAGTCGCCTCTTTTAGAGCAGCAGGATACAGCTCGATACCTGGATCGCCACTTCGTATCTCTTCGCTATTCTGCCTGACCTTGTGCGCCCGGGTTACAACTTTTCCCGGAGGAACAGGCAGCGGATAATTCTGAACAGATAAATATTGCAATTGCATCTCATACCGATTCTGGTCGGCAATGCCGGAACATTTTGTCGAAAAGTTGTCTATAAGTGATTGAAATCGATTCATTTTAACCCATTCACACGAAAGACGGAAATATGAAATACTCGTTACACGCTCTTCCTGTATGGTTAACTGGTTTGCTGCTGTTGGTTGCGGGATGCAAACAGTCCCTGGTGATTAGCGACGTAAATTACGCGCAGCCGATCGAATCTGTGCTGACACCTGATGAAGAGGGTACAGTGGTTGATGTACAGCATGGACTCAGCTTTAATATTCTGCCCCTGCAATTTGCTGAGACCGGGGACAGCAGCGCTGTCGCCACCCGGCAGGTACGACTTATTCGAGGGAAGCAGGGGTTTTACTACATCACCGCCCCCGGCTACTCCAATGTATACGTGATGGCGCCGGAAAAGCATAAATTGACGTTGAAAAGAGAGATTAATATTGATGAGGAGGGGATCGAAGAGCCCGCCTTTAATCAACGGGAGGCCTATGTACAGTTGCTGGACAGGAAAACCAGCGAGAGTTACAGGCTGACTGAGCAGGGGATACTGGAAAATGACAACGAACTTGCAAGCAGGGAGGAAAACTGATATGAAGATAAAAGCATTCAGAGCTGAAGGTATCGGTACGATATTGGCCTCATGGATCATGGTATTTACTGTCTCGGGAGTGCTTTGCGCCCAGGAAATACAGTCGGACTACCAGATACAGCAGGAGTACCGGGCGGCAGTCCAGTCAGTAAAAGCAGAACTTGACGAGGTAAGCAGTCAGGCAGAAGCCAGGGAAACAGGTGGACGCATAGACTCGCTGGAGAGTTTTTATGCCGAACATGCGGCGTTAATCAATAAAGCGATCTATCCGGCCACCTTCGAAGAGCAGATTACCGAACTTAAAAACAGGGCACGTATCGCGTACAATAACCTGGCCAGGATTGCACGCCAGGAGGCAAAACTGAACCAGCTTGACGAGCAATTGGACCGTTATGGAGACAGGCTTGCCCGGCTGAATGCCCGTGCAGATTCCCTGCAAGCCGCCGTCCAAAACTCTGTGGCCAGCGAAAAAGAACTCTCCGGTCAGCTGCGAAATTACCGGGAAAGCCTGGAACGCCGGGATGCACTGATCCTCTCGTTTATCGATTCCGTCATAGTAACCTATCAGAACATGGAGATCGCTTCAATCGGAGATTTGGAGCAGATCCGCTCCGAAAATCGCCTGAAAACCGATCGGAGTCCATTGACTATGATTCGAACCATTCCTTCTGAAAGCATGCAGCTGCTGGAATCAAATTCGGAACTGGGTACGGGAGACTATCTCAGGATGAAGAAAGTGCAGGAAGAGTTTGCGCAGATGTGGGAGACCGTGGGAAGCAAATTTTCCGAAGCGTACAGCGTAAATCCGCGGCAGACTGAATCGGAGATACAGCAGGCTGCCCTGCGTTGGGAGCAAGCCCTCAACGAACGGCTGTGGACCTCCCTGAACCAGTCGTTTAAAGAAGCGGATATAGAACTGAAAAAATTTGATGATCCCAACTCACTGTATGAGGCATTGAATACATATGTTGAGCAGGGCTTTACCCAGAGCAAGCAGGACTCGGGTGAGAAAACCTACCAGGATTTTTCCCGTTTTTCCGACTTTTGGAACCATCGCGTGAAGGGGCAGTGGACCCCCGGCATTATACAGGCGGAGATTTTGACCAGCGCCCAGATCGCAACAATTGACCAGAAAACAAACCAGTGGGCGACAGTTGCAAAACCGGAATCCAATCTGCTGGCCTACCTGCTGGGGGTTAGCGTGTTAGCCGTTGCCGTGCTTGGATTTATGCTGTTTAGAGAAAAAACGGCTGAAAAAAAATAACGGTTCAATATTCAGAAGTATTGAAGAGTGCCGAATACCACGCGGCGCTCTTCACTTCAGGTTCATTTCAGGCAAAATCCTGCGGCATCGACATCATTCCAAGAGACAGCAGGTAAATCATGGCAATTATGTACAGGAGGAACAGCACTATCATCACGATGATTAAAACCTTGTAGAAAAAGAAAAACTTCCGCTGGTCTTCAAAAGCCCGGGCCAGGTGAAAAAAATCGGTGGATTTTGCGAATTTGCGAAAGGAATCTGCTGAATCACGGAGCTTCAGGTGGTAAATGATCATCGGTATTCCGATGATTGCTCCCACAATCGTAAGGCATAACAAGGCTCCCTGAATGATGTATACTATGGAAAAGAATTTCATATCCCTGGCCATCCTGTCCACATGATCCTCGATCTGGCCATTGGTTAAAAAAGAGACGTTTTGGAGCGTAATTTCCGGGGTGTCGTTATCGGTATTCATGTTGATGGTTTTTATTTTATCCAGTTTACCTCAATAGATAGGCCTATTCGTCAACTATTGCAATCTGGACCGGGCAACCGGTACCCAAAATTTTGCTTATCGCCGAAACGAAAGAATCAGCTTATCTAATGCTTATAAATATGCTCCGGATGGATGAATGATAGCAGAATAAACAGTATACTTACCCACCGATTTTAACTGTTTGGATGCCAGGAAGGTTATGATCTACAGCAGAGGGTTATGTCAAAATCCAAAAAAACTACTAAAATAATTGGCCGGGTAGAGCAGGTTAGTTTCCCGGAGTGGGATCTCATCGATCTGGATGCCAAAATTGACACCGGGGCGTACACCTCAAGCCTGCACTGCCATCACATTGAAAAAACCGGGGAGGACCGTATCCGGTTTAACTTGCTGGATCCTTCGCACGACACGTACAATGAAAAGCTGTTTGAACTGCCGATACACCGGGAGAAAACCGTGCGGAGCTCGAACGGAATCACCGAACAGCGGTTTGTCGTCAAGACAAAGATCGAGCTGATGAACGAGATATATGACATTGAGCTTTCGCTGACGGATCGGTCTGAGATGAATTACCCGGTTCTGCTGGGGAGAAAATTGTTGAAACGGGGGTTCCTGGTGGATGTCTCCCGGAAATACCTGTCCAACAAGAATTTGAAAGAAGAAAACCGAGATTAATTACATGCATATTGTTGTACTTTCCCGGAATGCAGAACTGTATTCCACAAGTCGCCTGGTTGAGGCGATTGAACAGGCTGGCCACCAGGCAACTGTCCTGGATCACCTGAAGTGTGATATTGTCAGTGAGAAAGATAACCCCTGCATATATTACCGCGGCACAAAAGTGACCGATGTTGATGCAATTATTCCCCGGATCGGGGCTTCGGTGACTTTTTACGGGTCCGCGGTGGTCCGCCAGTTTGAGATGATGAAGGTGTTTGCGGCCGTTGAATCGCAGGCGCTTGTCCGGTCTCGCGACAAGTTGAGAAGCCTGCAGATTTTGGCACGGGCAGGCGTGGGAATGCCCAAGACCGTATTTACCAACTATTCCACCGAGGTAAAAAAAATTATCGACAGTGTGGGGGGAGCGCCACTGATTATCAAGCTGCTGGAGGGGACCCAGGGCGTGGGTGTTGTACTTGCTCCCACACAGAAGGCCGCTGAATCGATGATCCAGGCCTTTCACAGCATGAAGGCCCGCGTCATCGTCCAGGAGTTCGTGGAAGAGGCCAAGGGCGAAGATATCAGGGCTTTTGTGGTCGACGGCAAAGTGGTTGGGGCAATGAAACGTAAGGGAAAAGAGGGGGAGTTTCGGTCAAATATTCATCGCGGCGGTTCTACGGAGCTTATCAAGTTGACGAAAGAACAGCGACGTGCCGCCCTCGTTGCCACCCGGTCCATGGGGCTTTCGGTGGCGGGAGTCGATATGCTGGAATCTGCACGGGGTCCGCTGGTCCTCGAGGTCAACTCCTCTCCCGGACTGGAAGGTATTGAAAAAGCCACCAAAAAGGATATTGCAGGTAAAATCGTGTCCTACGTTGAGCGAAAAGTAAAACAGATAAATGCGCGAACCAGTAAACAACGCAGGTTAAAAAGCGATGCCTGAGTTCATATCCATTAACAAGTACAAAATCGGGGTGGGCGAACAGCAGAAGATTCAACTCAATATCGCGCGGCTCCCGACCTATACCAGTATTGATCTGCCGGTGCATGTATATCGCGGCAGCCAGGATGGGCCGGTGTTGCTGCTTACCGGGGGACTCCACGGAGATGAAATTAACGGTATTGAAATTATCCGGCGCATGATTGTAAAGGAGACAATTATTCCGGAGAAGGGCTCTGTGATTGCCATTCCACTTGTTAACATCTACGGATTTATACAAAATGCGCGCGGGGTGCCCGACGGCAAAGATATCAACCGCAGTTTTCCCGGTGTGAAAACGGGCTCGCTCGCCAAGCTGCTCGCTTACACATTGATGAACAAGATTATTCCACAGATCGACTACGGCATTGATTTTCATACGGGAGGCGCCTCGCGTGCCAACTTCCCGCAAATCCGATGCACCCTGGATATCGACAAAAACACAGAACTGGCCCGCGCCTTCCATCCCCCGGTGGTTTTGCATTCAAGCCTGATTGACAAATCATTCAGAAAAGCGGCCTACCGAAAAGGAAAACACATTTTGGTATATGAAACAGGGGAGGCACAGCGTTTTGACGAGTTTGGGATACAGCTGGCCATGAACGGAACCCTGCGCCTGATGGAACACCTGGGCATGCGCTCCTCTGCGCCACAGGCCGACTACGAGACAGAAGTCTATCCCAAATCAACCTGGATCCGGGCAAAGTATGCAGGACTGTTTAGTCCGCGTATTGCCCTGGGAGATCATATAAACAAGCGACAGGTGCTGGGACGCATAACCGACCCGTTCGGTAACGAAACATTTAATGCCGTTTGCCCTCACCACGGCCGTGTCATCGGTATCAACAATACGCCGGTGGTACACAAAGGGGACGCTCTGGTACACCTTGCTTACAATAAAAACAAAAAAGATTAGCATGACCGACGATATCATATTTCACCTGGTACCGCTTTCTGAGTGGAAGGCCCATCAGGATGCGGGACTTTATAAACCTGATTCACTGGAGGAGGAAGGGTTTATTCACTGTTCCAACGGAAAACAGGTGCAGGAGGTGGCCAACCGCCGCTTCAAGGGCGAAAAGGAGCTGATGCTTATTGTCATTGACGTGGCCAGCCTGGAACCACCGGTAAAACTGGAAAAGCCGGAAGGGCGGGACCAGAAATACCCACACGTAAAAGGTCCGCTGAACATCGATGCCATTATTGACAAAATTAAGCTGGCTCCCGAAGAAGATGGTACCTTTTACATCCAGTTTGAAATGAATGAGTAAAAGCGGATGAATAACAGAGCCGGCACGTGGGTGCCACTGGTCGTCTAAAATTACTCCTCCAAAACGCCGTCAACCAGGTGGATAACCCCGTTTTGGGCCCGGATGTTCGGTTTCACGATGGTGACGTTATTTGTCACTTCATTGATTTTAACGGTATTTTCGTTGTCAACACTTATGGTAAGGACGAGACCGCCCATGGTAGGAACCTTGGACATCGCAATGATTTGTCGCTGGGTAGCCATCCCGGTTAACAGGTGATTCATGACAAAACGTTCGGCCCAGGAGCTGTTTGCACGGTTCAGGCGATCCTGCATTTCTTCAAGGGCAGTATTGGTGGGAGCGAAAATAGTATAGGGACCACCGGAATTGAGTGTCGAATTAAGGCCCGCTTTTTCAATAGTGTTGACAAAGATGCTTGCCTCATCCTGCTCACTGAGTACGTCAAATACATTTTGAGCAGGCAGCAACAGGGGCACCAGTGCAAGTATGCAGGTGAGGGCTCCTGACCTCAGGAAGCCTCTCTTGTGACAATATCCCATATCCATTTCCTTTATTAGTGTAAAAAGAGCCTTGGAAAGCAGTATTTGCAAAGGCCCTCGCAAATTTTATTAAAATCGTCTGTTAATGAGCGATATTTCCCTGGTATCAATTAATTCAGATTATGAATAAGTAGCAAATTTCAAAAATGCCATTCCTCGTTTTTAACCTTTGTACGCGCCATTGTCTCATCCCGAATTATTCATCTCTGCAATTGATTTCTTTAGCTGGTCAAATGCGATCGGTTTAACCAGATATGCTACAAAATTGGTCTGTTCAGCCCGTTCTATTGTAGAATAGTCGGAATTCCCCGTAACATAGATGACAGGTACATCAGAATGGGTGCGAATCTTTTCCATCGTTTCGATGCCATCAATCTGCCCCTCGAGCATGATATCCATCAGTATGAGGTCAACGCTGTTGTTCTCTACAATATCAATTGCTGACTCTCCCATTGTAACGCTATCAACGACACGGTGACCTATCCGCTGAACCATACGGCTCAACATCAGTGAAAGCACACGGTCATCCTCGACAATGAGTATCTTCATATAATGCTATAAATACAGCTTAAATTATTTTTAAAAACATGATACATATTTTTTTAAGAATAACAAGTCTTAAAACTTTTTAATTAAATGGCCTGCAGTTGTTTACATGGTATCTCAAGTTCAATGCCATTATAAAATAGAGAATTTGAGCCTGTTGAAGACAGGCAGCAGGCTTTCATAAAGGACCGTTTCAGGAGAAGGGAGGTTAAAAGCCTTTTGTGCAGGCAAATTTAACAATTCTATATGTCTGCCGACGGTCTGCGCCGACCAATAAAAAGCAGGTATCTCCACAGTCCGAGGTAGGCTTTTTTGTGTTGTGTTAGTCTCGGTATAAATAGCCTGTTAAGCAGGGAAGTAAGTTGTCCGTCTATTGCTACGTGATTGAGCTTCATCCAGCGTTGGAACCAGCTGAACCGGGTATCAGAAAAGTCAACAACTGCAACATAGCCGTCGCTGGTGAGATCCCGGTGGACCTGTTTCATAATTTGTTCGGCCTGGCTGCCCAGCATCGAGAGGGAGTAGGAAAGCAGAATAAGGTTGAAAGGCTCAAAATTGAATTTGTTATCACCATAGGCGCCGTTAACAAGGGTGATTTGCCGGCTTTTGTCAACCTTGGTGCGCGCCTGACGGATCATGTCGCCGGAAAGATCCATGCCGTAAATCAGGGCATCGGGAAAAAGGTATTCCAGGTTAGTGAGATTGGTACCGGTTCCGCAACCGATCTCCAGGATACGCGGATTTGGAGGAAGTTCGGGAATGCGATTCAGGAGCTCTTCACGTCCGAAAAGAAAGCTCCACCGGGTCCAGTCATATATTGACGAATGAAGGCGGTAGTAGCGTTCAATTTTTTTGTTGCGCAGTTCAGTATCCGGTTCCACTGCATTAATTTTTTAGGATTCGACAATTCCGAGGTGTGTACTCCCGTAGGTCCCGACCCGGTCCTGCTTGTGGAGAGAGGAGGTTCGTTCGGGATAGAAGGTCACATTCTCCCGGACGAAACCAGGCAGGAAGTCCACTTTGTGGCAGGCCGACCGAAACAGGATGCGGGCGCCCGGGGCTGCATTGTTTAATATTAGCTCCCATTCTTGCTCCAGTTCGCCCGGATGCGCATTCGCCAGCCAGTCTTGGTGGTCGAGCAGCACAAAATGGGTGTAGCGGTCCGGATGATGCTCAAGGAAGTCGGACAAGGTACCGGAGTGGAGTTGAATGCGATTCACCCGCTGCTGCAGTAGCTTAAAATTGGACTCTCTGAGGTAGTTGGGACAGCACCCCGGAGTGTAGGAGCCCGTAATGTACACCCTCCAAAAATAGTTTTGGCGGATCGGCAGCTCGGTAAACACGTGTTCCATCGAGCTGCGGATGAACGAAAGCATCCCCCCGTCGTACTCTTGCTCAATAAGGTTACGCTGGGACCGGGGCACACCGAGCAGGGCCATGGTTGAGTTTCGGCTGAGTAGCCAGCGAGAAAAGCCGTTCCACAACTCAGGCTCAATTTCCCGGTAGTAATACCGCTGTTCCTGCAGAGAGCTGGCATCCAGCAGGTTCAGGGCATTGGCATACAACCCCTTCCGCTTGATTTGGCGATGCACCATATGCGCAATTTTGCCGGAAGTTCCACAAAAATAAAAGGATGGTCGGACCGGAGTGCGGCTGAAATAATTGATCTTTTTGTCCCAGAACCGGCACGCCTGTTGTGGCATATGTTGTCGCAGATTTTGTCGGTAGACCATTTCTGCTGCCGGATGTGAGCCCCGACCCAAGAAGTCAAAAAGGAGCTTGTAATCACCATGCCTGAAAAACGCGTTCTTTAACGCCATCAATGCATTTTGACGGGGATTGGCGTCAACCGAGTGAATAATTCGGGGATTATCCAGCAAATAGTCAAGCACATTGCAGCCGGCGCTGGTCAGCATAACCACCTTGCTTTTGCTGTTTAAATTCAGCAATGATCGGTCTATTTTCGGGTCCTCCCAGCACGTGTTGTACACCAGGTGGTTGGTGACGATGGAATCAAAGAACCGGTTTTGTATATTCCTGACGAGATCTTTTAAAGCAGACATAAAAACCCTTTAATTAGTGAAAGGTAGTATAACTGCTTTATATTTACAGAGTATGAATACAGCATTATCACTCTGTTAAGAAGAATAAAATTGAGGGGTGAGATTCAGTCAGTAATTCTTATCTTTTAAACAGATTATAACCTAAATAATTTTATTATGGCCGAGAATAAAAATTCATCCGAAAACGAAGTGAACGAACAGCAAGCCGAACTGGAGGAAAAGATATCTTCCTATGAAAAATTGCTGGACAGGCTGAGGGAAGAACGTCGACATGTGGAAGAAGAGATCAGCCGGGACTACCGAAATGCCCGCAGGTATGTACGCTCCCATCCTGAAGAGGGTATTTTGTTCTCTTTTGTAGGGGGAGTTGCCCTCGGATTTTTAATTGGAAAATTAACGAAGTAGCAGTGAGTGGGGAGTCTTGTGCCACGAGCACCACATCGCTCAACCAGCCAAACGAATCCAAGACTCACAACTCACGCCCCAAGACCCAAGACCAGAAAAATATGAGCAACACAACCACTGTTAACCTTGATGAACTCGGTGAATTATTTGAGCGCGTGGATGCGCTAAGGGGGTATCTTTGACTATGATCAGCGAAAAGTAAATATCATAGAACTGCAGGAACAAACCCAGGCGCCCGGCTTTTGGGACGATCCCGACCAGGCCCGCCAGGTGATGAAAAAGCTGGATCACGAGAAAGGGCTGGTAAACAGTTGGGATGAGCTCAACGAGCTGCGGGAAAGCATCCAGGTATACCAGCAGTTCCTCGAAGAGGGAGAAGATGTAACAGCCGAGCTGCAGGAAGAGGTAAAAAAGCTCAAGGTGAAGCTGGAGGAACTGGAGTTTAAGAATATGCTAAGCGGCGAAGATGACCACCGCGATGCTATCCTGACGTTTAATCCCGGTGCCGGCGGTACCGAAAGCCAGGACTGGGCCGAGATGCTTTACCGGATGTATACCCGCTGGGCCAAGAAAGAGGGCTACGATATCTCCGTTATTGAGTACCAGCAGGGCGAAGTGGCGGGAATCAAAAGTGCGACAATTCAGGTGGAAGGGGACTATGCCTACGGATTTCTCAAATCCGAAAGCGGGGTTCACCGGCTGGTTCGCATTTCTCCTTTTGACAGCAACTCCCGCCGGCATACGTCATTCTGCTCGGTCTTTGTTTCCCCTCTCGTAGACGATTCTATTGAAGTGGATATCAATGAAGGGGATGTCGAGCTGCAGCGGTTTCACGCCAGCGGGGCCGGCGGACAAAATGTTAACAAGGTGGAGACCGGGGTACGCCTGATCTGGGAGGGCGAGCTCTCCGACGGATCGAAAGAACGGGTGGTGGCGGAATGCCAGCAGGAACGCTCCCAGATGCAGAACCGGGAGAAGGCGATGGTACTGCTGAAATCCAAAATTTATGAGCTGGAAAAACAGATTAAAGAGCGGGAGAAAGCCCGGCTCGAAGCCTCCAAAAAAGATATTGAATGGGGATCACAGATTCGTTCCTACGTATTTCATCCCTACAACATGGTCAAGGATCACCGCACGGAACATGAAACTTCCAGTGTCGATGCGGTGATGGATGGCGAACTTGATGAATTTATTAAAGCTTACCTGATGCAGGATGCAACCTCGTAAATTTGATTTTCTCGTAATAGGAAGTGGCATTGCCGGATTGACGTTTGCCCTGAAAGCGGCTGACAGGGGTACGGTCGGGGTGGTCACAAAAAAAGAGATCATGGAGGCCAACACGGCCTACGCCCAGGGCGGCATTGCCGGGGTATTCAATACCGAGCAGGACTCTTTTGAAAAGCATATTGACGATACACTGGAGGCCGGGGCTGGCCTGTGTAACCGTGAGGCGGTCGAGTGTATCGTGCGAAATGCCCCGAGGCTGATCGAGGAACTTATGAAGATGGGGGCCGAATTCACCCGCAAGGAGGGGGAGCTTCACCTGGGAAGAGAGGGAGGCCACTCCGAAAACCGTATCGTCCATGCCGCCGATGCCACTGGCTGGGAAATTGAGCGAGCACTGGTGAACCGCGTTCGCACTCATCCCAATATTGAGATATTTGAACATCATTTTGCGCTCGATATCCTGACGGAGCACCATCTCGGCCAGGAAGTCTCATTTGACGATACTATCCACTGTTTTGGAGCGTACGTGCTGGATGAGGAGAGTTCTGCTGTGCATCGGATGCTTGCCAAAATTACGGTACTGGCTGCCGGCGGCGCGGGACAGGTGTACCTGCACTCCACCAACCCGGAGGTGGCCACCGGCGATGGCATTGCGATGGCCTACCGGGCCAAGGCGCGGATCGAAAATATGGAGTTTGTCCAGTTTCATCCCACCTCGCTTGCGATACCGGAGGCCGATTCCTTCCTGATTTCTGAAGCTGTCCGGGGATACGGGGGCATACTCATAAATGCAGAGGGGGAGGCGTTCATGAAAAAGTACGATGAGCGGGAAGAGCTGGCTCCGCGTGATATCGTAGCACGCGCCATCGACGATCAGCTCAAGAAAAGCGGGGCCAAAAGTGTGTTCCTGGATATCACCCACAAAGATGCGGAAAAAACCAAAGAGGCGTTTCCCACGATTTATGAGACCTGCCTTTCATACGGCCTCGATATCACCCAGAAACCGATCCCGGTGGTCCCGGCGGCGCATTACACCTGTGGAGGCGTGGCTACCGACCTTGACGGGACCAGCAGTATCGACCGGCTTTTTGTCTGCGGCGAAAATGCCTGTACCGGGGTTCACGGCGCAAACCGGCTGGCGTCCAACAGTTTGCTGGAATCTCTCGTTTTTGCCGATCGCGCAGCCCAAAAGGCCGTTCAACTGGTGGATAAAATCGAAATTAACACGGACATTCCAGCCTGGGATGCCAGCGGAACGGTTAATACGGAGGAATGGATTCTCGTCTCGCATAACAAGCAGGAGGTGCAACAGGTGATGTGGGATTATGTGGGAATAGTGCGCAGCAACCTGCGGCTGGAGCGGGCGATGCGGCGCATCAAAATGCTTCATGAAGAGGTCGAGGATTTTTATCAGCGCACCCGGGTCAGCGTACCACTGTGCGAGCTCCGGAACTTGGTAAGCGTGGCCCATATTATTGTGCAGTCGGCGATGCAGCGAAAGGAGAGCAGGGGACTTCATTACACGACGGACTATCCCGAACCGGCCGACCAAAAAATTACCACTACAATAGAGTAGGATCGCATGATTTCTGTTGGCATCACCGGGGGCATTGGAAGTGGAAAAACAACCGTTTGCAATATCTGGGAGAAGCTTGGAGCGTTTGTGCTCAACGCAGATGATCTGGCAAAAAAGATCATGATCGAAAATGAGGAGGTCATCTCAGAGATCCGCACCAGTTTTGGGGATAAGGCGTATCACCCAGACGGGCGGTTGAACCGGTCATATTTGGCTGTAGAAGCATTTCAGAAAGACCGGGTCAGCGAATTGAATGCCATAGTCCATCCCAGGATATCGGCTGAAAGTCGTAAAATTATGGAGACCGCACGCCGCAGGGGATACAAGCTTTTTGTCTACGAAGCCGCCCTGCTTTTTGAAAATCTGAAACCGGGATTCCTCGACTATATCGTATTAGTGCTTGCTGACCAACAAAAACGTACGGAACGTGTTAAAAAAAGGGATCGCACGTCAGCAAAGAACGTCAGGCAGCGAATGGAAAAGCAACAGGATTTTGGAAAATATGTAAATCTGGCAGATTTCGTCATTTATAATAACGACTCGCTGGAAGAACTGGAAACACGGGCAAGGGAACTGTATCATACGTTGCTGAACAGCCAAAAGGGGAATACTCGCAATTGATTTTGCCTGTCTGGCGGTTGATCGACGATAAAACGGCGATTTGGGCTCAGGTAGAATCTGGGGATTAAGCGGGCGTAAAATTCCAAAAATTAAACCTATAATCTTATACAAACGATTGCAAAATTACTCAGTAGCGACACCACAGGCGTTCGGGAACCCAGGTTTTACATACTTCTATATCAACAAATCAAAAATAAATAAGGAACGGGAATGACTACATACACCAACATTATACTGGCAGCCTCAATATTATTGTTTACACTCTCAAGCTGTACTCAGGAAAATAGCAGTGAAGTTCCCTCTGTCGATCCGGCAGTTACGCAACAAGTGCTGGATCACCATTGGAAAACATTTGCCGAAAATGACCTGGAGGGCGTAATGGCCGACTATACGGAGGAATCGATCCTGATTACACCAGACACCACGTATCGCGGACTTGATGCCATCAGGGATAATTTTATATCGGCATTTGAGGCTTTTCCGGCTGGTGAAAGCACCTTGACCCTCAAAAAAAGCGTGGTGGAACAGGAGGTCGGCTATATTCTCTGGGAGGCCTCAACCGAAAATTTTGACCTTATCTTTGCCACAGACACCTTTATAATCCGGGATGGTAAAATTGTACGTCAAACGTATGGCGGCATAACGGCTCAAGAGGCAGAGTAGCCATTTCGTATCTGAAACGTGAATCCATTGACGACAATCGCTCATTACCTGCTTTTGTGAATGAATAGGGAAAAAATCGTATACCTGCTGAAAGACCAGGGGCTCCTGTCGGGTTCTTCCGTTGAGCTTAAACCGCTCGAGGGAGGTGTATCTTCTGATATTTACCTGGCTACCGACGGCCGGCATAAGTATGTGATTAAACAGGCCCTCCAAAAATTACAGGTTGAGGATGACTGGTACGCCGACATCTCGAGGAATGACATTGAACAGGATTTTATACGGTACCTGGGAAAATACCGGCCTGGAGCGATCCCGAAGCTGATTTACAACAACAAGGAAGAACATTTTTATGTGATGGAGTTCCTTGGTAAGGATTTCCGGAACTGGAAACAGGAGATGCTTGGGGGGGTATTTAACAGGGACACCGCGGTAAAAGCGGCCAGGTTACTGGCTGATATCCATCTTCATTCTCAGGATGACGATGATTTGAGACAACAATTTAACAATCTTGAGAATTTTCACAGCCTGCGTATAGAACCCTACCTCATCACGACCGGCAGGCGACACCCGCGGCTGCAATCCCATTTTGATGAGGAAGCGGAACGGTTGCAACAGCACCGGCAGGCACTGGTGCATGGAGATTTCAGCCCCAAAAACATCATGGTAAAAGGGGATCGGGTAGTGATACTGGATCACGAAGTGGCCTGGTACGGAGATCCCGCGTTTGATGCAGCTTTTTTCCTGAATCACCTGTACCTGAAAATGCTGTATCACTACACCCGGCAGGGAGAGATCGTGGACCTGGCAACGGCTGCTTGGGACACGTATTTCAGCCAGCTGGACAAGCCGTTGCGTGAAGGCCTCGAAAAGCGGGTCGGCCGGCTGCTGCTCATGATGATGCTGGCACGCGTGGATGGGAAATCTCCTGTAGAATACCTGGAGGAACGTCAACAGAAATTTATAAGAGATTTCGTCCATCATCAGCTTCCCGGCCGCGTGCTTTTCCTTTCTGATATTAACGAAAACTGGAAATCCAAAATGGAGAATACCAACATTTGAAAATTGCAGATATAGACGCATACCAGGTGTTCGATTCAAGGGGGAATCCAACCCTCGAAGCCGAAGTTAAACTGGAAAACGGGGAAAAGGCAACGGCCATTGTTCCCTCGGGAGCCTCAACCGGGCAATATGAGGCCCTGGAACTGCGGGACGAAAACCCGGAAAAGTTTATGGGCCGATCCGTAACAAAGGCTATTCAAAACATTCGGGAAGAGATTCGGCCGGAAATTACAGGCAGGGAGGTACACAGACAGGCCCGCCTAGACGAGCTGATGATAGCCCTGGATGGCACCGACAATAAAAGCCGGCTGGGCGCCAATGCCATACTCGGGGTTTCAATGGCTGTAGCCAGGGCATCTGCCAAAGCACAGCAGCGACCCTTGTATGAAACACTGGGTCAGGATGGAACTCTGCTTCCACTTCCGGAAATCCAGATAATCGGCGGGGGAGCGCATGCCGGTGGAAGGATTGATATCCAGGATTTTATGATTATTTGCACCGGTGCAGAGAGTTACCGCCAGTGCCTGGAGATGACATTCAACGTATTTCATCACTGTGGTGCACTGTTACGTGAACATGGAAAGTTGGCTGGAGTTGCGGATGAAGGGGGATACTGGCCGGAATTTGACTCCACTGAAGAGGTCTTCGACATATTGCTCGAGGCGATACAACGGGCCGGGTATCAGCCGGGGTCCGATATTCACCTGTCGCTGGATATCGCCGCTGCCGAACTGTTCCGTGACGGGAAATACCACCTGACACTGGAAGACCGGTTGTTGACGCCCAGTGAGTTTTACGATTTGATTGCCGGCTGGATTGAACAGTATCCGGTCATCTCAATTGAAGACCCGTTTGCCGAAGAAGATGAGACGAATTGGAATAAGCTTACCGCAGCATACGGGGACCGCGTCCAGGTTATCGGGGACGACCTGTTTACCACCGACATCAACCGCGTGCGTGCCGGAAAAGACAAGGGATTGGCCAACAGCGTACTGATCAAACTCAACCAGATTGGCACGGTGACGGAGACGATCAACTGCATACGGCAGGCGCAATCATTTGGCTGGACACCCGTAGTGTCGGCCCGCTCTGGAGAAACAGAGGACCCGTTTATCTCACATCTTGCTGTGGCCACTGAAGCCGGCCAGCTGAAAGTGGGTTCATTCAGCCGCTCTGAACGGATGGCGAAGTGGAACGAGGTAATCCGTATTGAGCGCGAACTTGGGGAGAGAGCCCGGTTTACCGGATTACTCAGATGAGGGGGGACTAGAAACTCAACCACACCCGCCGCAGAGGATATATTTTTCCCGACTTTCTCTCCCGTGCAGTAAATACGCATCCTCAAAAAGTCACGAAAGCTTTTTGCTGGAAAGGAGTGTTTTTTATGTGAACCCGGGAATTATGGAATTTTGAATTTCGTAGGGCCTCCGCAAGGAGATAATTTCCTCTTGATTATTGAGTCCCTCTTGGATCAAGCCAAAAGGGACTCCGCTGTCGGCAAATGAATCCTTTTCCTTTTGGGCTTCCTGACGCCTGTCTGAGGAGCCCCTGAAAACGGGCTTGTCAATGCGATTCCCGCTTCACTTCACTTCCTGATTTTCCGACCAGAAAGTCGAGGTCAGCTCCGAGATGTGCCTGCTCTACATGTTCGATATAGAGATTGACATATCCCCGATCGTAGTTTTCATGTTCGGGGGGAGACCAGTTGTTGCGGCGTTCCTCCAGCTCCTCCTCCGGGACATCCAGATGTAGTCGCTTGTTCTCCACATCGACTTCAATGATATCGCCATTTTCGACCAGCGCCAGGTTGCTGCCGGTGTATGATTCTGGAGAAACATGCAGAAAGGCCGTGCCAAATGCGGTTCCGCTCATGCGTCCGTCGGAGATGCGTACCATATCATCCACACCCTGGTCGAGCATCTTTTTAGGTAATGCCATATTCCCGACCTCCGGCATTCCGGGATATCCTTTTGGACCCACATACTTCAGCACCATAATTGAATCTTTATCAATCTCCAGGTCCGGATCGTCCACCCGCTCCTTGTAGTCCTCAATATTTTCGAAAACAACCGCCTTGCCCCGGTGCTTCAGGAGTTCAGGGGTAGCCGCCGAGGTTTTGATGACTGCGCCCTCGGGACAGAGATTGCCCCGCACTACCGTAATGCCCGCCTCTTCCTGGAACGGTTCTTCTATAGTCGCAATAACATCCCGGTCGAAGCATTCGGCGGCCGCATTGTTTTCGTACAGGCTTTTGCCGTTGGCCGTGATTGCATTCCCGTTCAGATGATCTTTAAGCTCTTTGATAACCACGGGAAGTCCCCCGGCATAGTAGAAATCTTCCATGAAATGATCACCGGAAGGCTGCAGGTTGACCAGCAGGGGAATGTCGCTCCCATATTTATCGAAATCCTCCAGCTCAAGGTCAATGCCGATGCGGCGGGCAATCGCCGTCAGATGCACAATAAAGTTTGTAGAACCGCCGATTGCGGCATTTACTTTGATGGCGTTGACAAATGCCTCCTTCGTCAGAATATCGGAAGGACAGAGATCCTCTTCCACCATATCCACAATGCGGCGCCCCGAACGGTGGGCCATTACCTTGCGACGGGAGTCGGCGGCTGGAATAGCGGCATTGCCGGGCAAACTCAGTCCCAGGGATTCCACCATCGAGGCCATTGTCGAGGCGGTACCCATGACGGCACAGTGTCCCTGGCTGCGGCACATGGCCCCTTCGGCCGCCCGCAGTTTTTCATCATCCATCTCGCCCTTTTTCTGGTCGGCTGCAAATCTCCAAACATCAGAAGTGGCAATATCTTTACCGCGGAATTTGCCCGTGAGCATCGGTCCGCCGGAAATTACCAGCGAGGGGATATCCACGCTGCAGGCCCCCATAACCAGGGAAGGGGTCGTCTTGTCGCAGCCGCACATAAGAACCACGCCGTCAAGCGGATTGGCACGAATCGACTCCTCCACATCCATGCTGGCCAGGTTTCGGTAGAGCATGGCCGTGGGTCGAATCAGGGTTTCGCCCAGCGACATCACCGGGAACTCGAGCGGGAATCCGCCCGCCTCCCAGATTCCCCGCTTTACCGATTCCGCCAGCTCGCGAAAGTGGGCGTTACAGGGTGTTAACTCGGACCACGTGTTGCAAATACCGATGACCGGTTTCCCTTCAAACTCATCCGAAGGGAATCCTTGGTTTTTCATCCAGCTCCGGTAGATGAAACCATCTTTGCCTTTTTTGCCAAACCAGTCACTGCTGCGCAGTTTTTTATCAGAACTCATATCTATTTATTGGTCTAAAATGTGATTATTACAATTTTAAATCTGTATAAGAAGGCTTTCCAAACCCTTTAGTTTCTCGTTCTGAGGAAGTTGTCCTCCCGTTTAAAAGGGCAATAATGCCGGTGGTACAACCATCCCCAACAAATAGCATGTTCTGCAAAGGCTCCTATGAATTTTCGTTGAATATTCATGAATTTTTAGCCGGCAAAGCGTCTAGCGGGGGTACCGTTAAAAGGTACTTTTGCTCTGAAAATTGACCCTGATAGGGGATACTTTTCAACTTGTTCCTCTTTCATATGCTCCCTGGCGGTAGTTATGTAAAGTTCGTCAAGCTGATCTCCCCCGAATGTACAGGAGGTAACCTGGGGAACCGGCAACTCCACTTCATACAAAGTGTTGCCGTTACCCGGATCGATGCAAATTACTTTGAAGCCATTATACAATGCAACCCAGAGGTTGCCTTCGGTATCGATCGTCATGCCGTCGGGGAGTGCATCCGGGTGATCCAGCTCGAGTACCACTGAACGATTGTCAATTTCGGCTGTATGTTCATCAAAATCGAATGAATAGATCGTGCGGTCGGGGGAATCGATAAAATAAAACGCTTCAAGCCCGGTATCCCAGGCCATGCCGTTCGGTATCGTCAGCCTGCGCAACTTTAGATCGATGCTGAGGTTGGAATTCAGCATGTAGAGGCTCCCCGCCCCCTGCTGCTGATCGTAGGAAAGCGTTCCTGCCCAAAAGCGTCCCCGCGGATCGCATTTCCCGTCATTGAACCGGTGATTGGGCAGATGTGCCTCCGGATCGGAAAGATGGGTTGTTTTCCGGGTTTCAAAATCGTAGAACGCAAATCCCGATTTCAATGCCAGCACTGCTCCCCGATCTTCTCGCATCGCAAAGGACCCTACGTGTTCACCAATTTCGAAGCCGGTATTTTGTTTGCGGCGGGCGTCATACCTGTACAGAATCCCTGAAAGGATATCCACCCAGTACAGCTGGTTTTCCCGCTCATCCCATACCGGGCACTCCGCTAGGGTGGCATCATACTCAAGTTCAAGTTCCGCTTTTTGGGAGGGTATACTCATCTTTGGTCTAATCTTTTTTACTGCCTTCCACTTTAAGCCCGATACCGCCGTCAATTCGTATTGGCTGGCCCGTAATAAAGGAGCCTTTGTCACTGGCAACAAAAGCAACAAGCTCGCCAATCTCCTCCTGCCGGGCCATCCGTTTGAGCAGATGAATATCGATGGTTTCCTGGCGGACCGCCTCGGGGTCTGGCGACTGCTGGAACGCCTGCCGGTTCAGGGGCGTATCGACACCGCCGGGACACACCGCCACACTGCGGATATCCGGGGCATAATCTACGGCGATACTCCGTGTCAAGCCGATCAACGCAGCCTTTGAGGTCGCATAAGCGGCCACCTTTTCCTGGGTTACAAACGCCTGTACGCTTGACATGTTGACAACTACGCCACTGCCGTTTTCCTGCATATAGGGGATGGCGTGCCTGGAGCAGAGATAAGCCCCCTTTAGGTTGACATTCATCAAAGAATCCCACTGATCTTCGGTGGTTTCCGTGACGGTAGCGTAGTGCAGGATGCCGGCATTATTCACCAGCACGTCGATGCCGCCGAAATGGGAGGCGGCCTGTTCCATCGCATCCGCCACCTGCTGTTCCCTGGAGATATCGCACTGGATAAACAGGGCCCGCTGACCGAGCTGTTCGCTGCGCTCAATTCCGGCTTCTTCATCAATATCGAGCAGTACAACCTGTGCCTCCTCGCGGTAAAAGACCTCCGCACAACCGGCACCGATACCTTTTGCGGCACCGGTAATGACTACCGTCTTGTTTTTAAATGACATGATTGCCCCCCCGTTTATGAGTGATATGCTTTTGCACGCTGTCGTGAAGATCCGAGTCCTTCAATACCGAGCTCCACCTCGTCACCGGGCTTCAGGTATTCGGGCGGGTTAAAGCCAAGTCCCACGCCGGCGGGTGTTCCGGTAGAGATGATATCGCCGGCCCGAAGTGTCATAAACTGTGAGATGTAGCTGACCAGATAGGGAATCCCGAATATGAGCTTGCTGGTGCTGCCGTCCTGTTTGAGTTCCCCGTTAACCTTAAGCCAGAGCCGGAGATTATCGATATCCTCAATTTCATCCTTGGTGGCCAGGTATGGTCCCAGCGGCGCAAATGTATCGCAGCTCTTTCCTTTCACCCACTGGCCGCCCCGTTCCAGCTGAAACTCGCGCTCGCTGTAGTCGTTGTGAACACAGTAACCGGCCACGTAGTCCAATGCCTCCTCTTCAGAGACGTATGAAGCCTTTTTGCCGATGACTACGGCTAGCTCAACTTCCCAGTCGGTCTTCCGGCTGTTTTTGGGGATTACAAGATCATCGTTCGGGCCAACGATGGATGAAGTGGCCTTGAAAAACAGTATCGGTTCGTCGGGAATATCCATGCCGCCTTCTTTGGCGTGATCTTCGTAATTCAAGCCGATGCACACCATCTTACCCGGCCGGGCCACCGGTGGAGCCAGCCGCTCGGATTCGCCGATTCCAGGGGCGGAAGTGCCATTTTCGGCCACCCACTCCGAGAGACGGCGAAGTCCATCGTTTTCAAAAAAAGATTCGGTATAGTCTTCACCAAAAGCGCTGACATCAATTTTAGAGCCGTCAGGGCGTATCAGGCCCGGTTTTTCTTGTCCTTGTTCACCAAAACGAATTAACTTCATGTAGTTTCAAGTCGGTTTTTAGATTATGTGTTCAATGTGGTAAAGCCACCGTCAATCGTATAGTTGGAACCGGTAATAAATGCCGATTCATCGGAACAGAGATATAGAGCAAGTCCTGCGATCTCCTCCGGTTTACCCATCCGGCCAATCGGCTGGGTCTTTGAAAGTTTTTCAAACATCTCATCCTCCTGGCCGGGGTAGTTTTCCTCCAGGTAACCATCCACAAAAGGGGTGTGTACCCGTGCGGGTGAGATCGCATTGCATCGTATGCCGTCACCTATATAATCTTTTGCGATTGAATAGGTCATCGTCAATACGGCGCCCTTTGTAGTGGAATAGGCAAACCGTTCAGGGATGCCCAGCGTAGCGGCTATGGAGGCCATGTTGACGATGGCGCCTCCCCCGGATTCTTTCATCTTTTTTACCCCGGCCAGGGAACAGTTATATACCCCCTTCACATTGACGGAAAGCAACCGGTCCATATCCTCTTCGGTGGTATTTTCGAGAGTCCCGATATGGGCGATACCGGCATTATTGACCAGGATATTAAGACGGTTGTGGGTATCATATACCTGATCAAAAGCATCCAGCACCGCTTGCTGATCAGCCACATTCACGCAGTAGTAGTGGGCCTCCCCGCCCGCATCATTGATTTCGGCGGCTGCCTGCTGGCCGGACTCTTCATCAAGATCCAGAATGTGAACATCCGCGCCCTGCCGGGCAAACAGCTGGGCGATGCTCCTGCCGATACCTTTGCCGGCTCCTGTGATGACGGCTGTCTTCTGTGACAATGTGAACATTGATTTATAACAGTTTTGTGTTCGAATTTTACTTAACGCCTAAATCCTTCAAATAAGTTGAGCGAGCCTGGTGGCGAGGGGATGGCAGCCCGCCCGAAACTTCAACATATCGCAGGCTGGAGATATCACTGCCCGTTACAAACGATGATATCGAAGCAATATGAGCATGTTGCTCCACCCACCGGCACGAAAATGTCATGAGCTATATACCGATAAATTTTCATGAATTCTATTGACAATTCCCGCAGAACAATCAACAGGTAAATTATCCCGTATTTATACTCAAAGAGTAGACCGATTCAGTACATCCCCTCAGGTCCATTCGATTATACATAAAGTTATTTCAATATTCACATTTTGAGCGGGGATATTTATATACCGGTGACAACGTGCCGTGGCAAAGGTAAAGAGGTGGAATGTTGGAATTAGTCGACCGCCTGCTCCTTAAAGTCGAGTGCCGCTGAATTCATGCAGTAGCGCAGTCCCGTGGGTTCGGGACCATCGTTGAAAACATGACCAATATGAGAACCGCATCGCGAACACACGATCTCTGTTCGCGTCATAAAAAAGCTGTTGTCCTCTCTTTCTTCTACCGCAGAAGGGGTGATCGGTTTCCAAAAGCTGGGCCAGCCGGTTCCCGATCGGTATTTGTGCCTGGAACTATACAGCGGCTGCCCGCAGGCCCCGCAGTAGTAAATGCCTTCTTTTTTGTTATCCCAGTACTCATTGACAAACGGTATTTCAGTACCGCGCTCGCGAAGAATCCTGAACTCTTTGGCGGTTAACAGTTTGCGCCATTCTTCTTCTGTTTTTTCAATTTTATCGCCGTTTTGTGCCGGCATTGTATCCTGGGTGTGGGTTGCGAGTGAATGAAAAGAGGCCTTTCGGGACTGCTCTTCGTGCTTCTGGTTCATATTGCAAGCCGCCATGAAAGCAACGGCAACAGTAACCAATAATAATATTCGGATATCCATGACAATTCTCCCGTTTATGATACATGCTATGTTAACATATATACAGTACGTTTAGTTTGTTGGAGCGGATTTACTTTTACATGCGAACCCTGGGATTCCATTGAAGAGGGCAAGCGCGGGTGGACAGGGAACGGCATAGAGAATACTTAAAAAATAGTGATGCCGGCATAAAATATATTCGAATCGACCCCCGGATTAATTTGGCCAAACTGTCCATTCGACATATGGTGGTACTTATATCCGAGCGTAAAAAATGAGTTGGCGGTCAGCATGATTTCCATCCCGGTTCCGATTTCGAGCGTAAAATTAAAGTTTGTACCCTGGTCGTTCGGGAATGGGTCGGAGAGGTACATAAATCCAGCGGATGATTTGAAGAAGGGCTGCACGCTTTGGTTTCGCAACGCGTTCAGCTGAAAACCCAGTGGCGTTATCCCGAAACCGGAAAGGGAGGAGGGGGTGGCCTCAACACTGATACCAGATAACTGGTACTGCACGTGCACGTTCATCTCCAGCACATATTTCAGGAGGTAGTGGCGGGGAAATGTGAGAACCTTTCGGTTGTACCGGAATCCCAGGACCCTGAGTTCAGCTCCTGATGTTTTCCCCCAAACCCCGTTTGAAGAGTGGAAGGAGTATCCACCCCACAGTGAATATTCGTCAAGACCGGATTTTTCGGGTGATATTCTGTATTGATTATAAAATTCCGAAAAGGAATCAACCGAGCTGCTGTCCTGATGTTCGGCGGGTTGGGCGCGGGAGGGGGACGCTGTTCCCAGCACGATGACCAAAAGAAGGAATATCGCCCCCGTGCATCCGCAATTTGAATGCCTGTTTTTTCTCAATAGATGTCTGAAAGCCGCCACGTGAGATAAACTCGTATTTTGTTTGTCAGTTGAATATATGAAGGGACGTGAAAACCCGCCTCATAAATAAAACAAAATGGATTTAAAGATTCCCAGTTCATTTATCGATTAAAAAAACAGCGGTCCGAGAGTACCAAAAATCGTTTTAAACTTTATTGTCTTGCCATTCCCCGAAGATTCAGGATTTTTAGACCAGCCATAAGCCCCATAACGGCAGATGCAATTCCGTCAAAAGAGTAGGACTCCTGGTATAAAGGTGGAGCTCAATTCCAAAAAGGCCGAGATCAAACCGGCATGCCCCCAATCTTTAGACAGCACTACAAGCAACATGGGATTATTCCTTTGCGGAGCACCTTCCTCAACCCGCGTTCTTGTTGCGCACGGTATTGGACGGTCCCGAGTCAAGGACCATAAATCTCGAACCCGACCGCCGTCAAAGCACAATATAATTAATATCGAATAATATTAGGGATTTTCAACTGGGGAACTCGATCAGGTTGTTGTTTTTTCAGGCGCAGATAGGGTGTAGGGGAAGGTGATTTCGGGCAGGGGAAAATTCTCCGTTAAGAAAGCCGGCCTCTTTTGCAAAGACCGGCTTGTTGAATCAAGAATTCAGGTGAATGAAGATTACATTTCCCCGGTGTATACCACCCGCCAGACTTTTCCCTGCTGGGAATCGGTAATGTAGAGGGTTCCGTCCGATCCTTCGGCAAGTCCCATGGGGCGGTATACTGCGTCATTGGGAGATTGCAGCGTGTCGGTGCCCTTGAAACCATCGGCAAATGTTTCATACTGGTCGCCTGCCGGCATATCACCATCGAACGGAACAAATGTTACACGATATCCTTCCTGGGGAAGAGGCGCCCGGTTCCAGGAGCCGTGAAATGCGATAAAAGCTCCGCCGGTATATTTTTCAGGAAATTGATTCCCGCTGTAGAATATCAGGTCGTTCGGGGCCCAGTGGCCGGGGAAGGCGATAATCGGGTCTTCATATTTTCCCTCCTCAACAGGAGTTTCACCATCGCCGCCGTATTCCGGGCTCAGCATTTTTTGTCCCTTGATTTGGTCGTAGTAGGCGAAAGGCCATCCAAAGTTATCCCCGTCATCGACCTTGAAGAACTCCTCGGCGGGAAGCACAGCATTTTGTTCGGCGGTAAAATGTTCAGGCCAGAGCTGATTCAGCTGATCCCGGCCGTGCTGCACCATGTAGAGGTTGTCGACCATTGAATTCCACTCCAGTGCCACGGCGTTGCGGTGACCGGTGCTGTAGCGATAGCCATCTTCCCGCTGGGTTTGATTGAGTTCATTGGCACTGAACTGCCATACGCTGCCCTGCCATTCGAGCTGCGGGCAGGGATCCTGGCCGGGAGATTCCGGCGTTCTGCTCTCTTCCTGGCAGGCGTTGGAGGGCGCGCCTACATTGACATACATGTTACCCTCCCCGTCAAATGTAATAGGCTTGGCTGCGTGCGAGTTTTGTATCGGAAGCTGGCTCACTACCATTTCCGGCTCGGATGTTGGCACCAGGTCAACGCCCTCCATGGGGTACCGGAGTACCAGTGAGTCCGGCGCAAAGTAGAGATACCCGTCATGCAGGGCGATGCCCGTGCCGGTATAATTGCCAAAGTATTCTTTTCGGTCGGCCACTCCATCTCCATCCTCATCCCGCAAGGCCACAATGCCATTTCCGTTGTGGGGCTCGTCGAGGGCTACATATATATCCCCATCGTCATCAACGGCAACCTGGCGGGCACTTCCAACAGAATCGGCTACGACCACCGCGCTGAAGCCCGAAGGCAGGGTGATACCGCCATTATCCGGGGCAAATGCAAAGTTCTCGGTATTTAATGACGGTTGCTGCTGTTGATTTTGATTTTGATCGCTGCTGCAGGCTGCAAAGAGCGCTGTACAAGTGATAAATAGTATGGAGGCTATTTTTCTAATCATGATGTGTGGTTTATTGTTAAAATTAACTGGAAGTTGACGCCCCGGGATCCCGTTTCCCGGACGCCGATAAAATGTTGATAGCAGTGCACTTTAATCTCAACCTTTACTATTCTTCTGAATCTATAAAACGATTTGCCTGCAAAACATTCCACCGGAGTGTACTGAACATCGTTCTCACAGACCCTGATATATAAGCATTTTTCGGGGTAATAAAGAACAAAAAATGGCGGGATAAGTTTATGATAAAGTTAGGTTTGTTATGATTATTTCTTATTTAGTTTCTTTAGATGACATGACCGTTTAACTTAACTTTCAAAAAGGAGTACAGAGATGCGAAAAATATCGATAACATGTATGACAATTTTATTTGTTTTGATTGGCAATATGGCTGTTTCCGCTCAGCCTGTAGTGGCTGAAGGAGCCGAACCAGAAATCGTCACCGAGGGATATCAGTTTACCGAGGGACCGCTGTGGCACCCGGACGGATACCTGTTGTTTAGTGATATACCGGCTAATACAATCTACAGGTGGATTCCGGGAGAGGGGGCAGAGGTTTTTGTCAAACCTTCCGATAATTCCAATGGACTGGCATTGGATGTAAGTGGAAATATCGTGATGGTGCAGCACGCCGGAAAACTGTCGAGGCTCACGTACAATGGTAATACCATGGAGACCGTCGTGGACAGCTACAATGGGATGCGCTTGAACAGCCCGAACGACCTGGCCGTCCATTCCAATGGGACAATCTTTTTCACCGATCCTCCCTTCGGTGTAAGTGAAGAGGAGAAAGAGCTCGATTTTAACGGAGTCTACATGCTGAAACCCGACGGTACCCTGACCGTTTTCTATAAAGAGTTCAGCCATCCCAACGGTGTGGTACTTTCTCCCGATGAGCAGAAACTGTATGTAAATAACTCCAGCAGCGGTGAAATCGTCGTATTTGATATCAATAACAGTGGAAAACCGGTAAACCCAAGATCGTTTGCCAGTGTCGGGGAGAGAAATAACGAAGGTGCCGCTGACGGCATGAAAGTGGACGCCGACGGACGTGTGTACTCAACAGGTCCCGGCGGCGTATATGTATTTGACAGCGAGGGAAATCAAATACAAAAGATCGAGACGGAAAGCCGGATTACCAACCTGGCATGGGGAGAGGCTGGCAACTCAACCCTGTTTATGACCGCGCCATCGGCGGTGTATCGCCTCGAGATGGCGGTATCCGGGAGATAGCAAGAAACATAGCACTAACAAGCAATTTCGCGCCCGGTTGGTTCTGCTGGCCGGGCGCTCTGGCTACCGGACTTTTTGTTTCGGGAATATCTATGCTTTTCCCTGGGCTTCTTTAAGTTTCCGTTGAGCAAGGTAGGACAAGATCCATATCACAAGCCATCCCGTCGCCGTGTACCACCAGCTTCCGTACAGAAGTACGCCCGTGTTAACGGCATAGAGCAGGTTGAAAAGCCAGCCTGGCGCCTCCGTTTTTGTTTTGCGGATGAGCTGCAGAGAACGGTCTCCGGCAAGCACTACGCTCTTGACAAGCACCATCAGGGCTGTATAACCGATGATAATCCATCGCATCCATGAGGTATCCAGGAAAACAGCGGCAAAAATAAAGAGGGTTACAGTTATATCTACAAGTACATCCTTAAGCCAGGGCATGCTTTTGTCATATTTTATTTCTGCTGATTTTGAACTCCCAAGAGGGCTTTGAAAAACCAGGAGTTTTAGTCAATATAAACCCCTGAGCGGATTCGAAACCTCAGTTTATTTCTCAAAAATGAAGATTTTGAATCCGCGAAAATGACGATATGGGCCAAAACAACGGTTTTGCAAAGACCTCTCCCAAGTTTATCCACTTTGGGTTGCAGTTCCAAATCCGGTGCAATGCAGCGGCAACACTGTTCAGACCAGTTGACGTAATTCTTTTGTGTGGATGGCAGGCCGGAACTCATTTTAGAGAAACCACCCGAACATTTTCTCCCCAGCGATATACACCCTAAACTTTCTCTTGATTGAGAACAAATTAACTGGAAACAATCCAATCGGGGGCTTGGCCTGAACTCCTATAATTATTTTGAAAAATAACTGTAATATATTGGAGGGCAAATGCTTACAGAATATTTTTTGGTTAGGTAATCATGATAGAGTGTAAAACGCTGTGAAATCCGGGTTATAATCAGAGCTGCAATCGAAACAGGCGGCCGTGATACTCCGTTATGGTTTAAGTTGCAGCTCGTTTACCCATACCAGTTCCGATGCCTCTTTGCCGAAGTCGTCTCGCCTCATTGAGCTCTTATGAGACCAACCGTCGGGCGTGCGGGCTTCCACCAGGTATCCTTTTACGGTGACGATGTGACCTCTGCGGATCTCAAGTATTTTACTTCGTATCTCAGGGGACGACGGGATCAGGTGGACATTGGCGGTATGTCGTACCATTTGATGCAGCGGAATAGGGGGATCGCTCATCTGCCATTCAAAATAACGTTCCGACTGCGTGATAAGAATTTCATCCAGATGTTTTTCATCTGACATCGCTCCCCAGCCGAGCATAACATCCAGCGGGGAGAGATCAGACAGCTTGTCGGAGGAATATCTTTTTTTTGAGAGAACGCGGGCTTCAGCGGTAAATTTGGCAAGGGGTGTTATGCTGTACGCTCCCTTCTGCAGGTCTTTGATACCGAAGGCAGGGGTCTGCGTCGGTTCAGACGGAGCTACCACGCCGGGGCCGTGCGTAATGGTTCGTTCGGTCATGTAGAGGTATCCGCTTACCAACAGGACACCGAAAAATAGAATATGTTTAAACATGATGGTCCTCCGGGCATTTGCTTTTCCTGTAGATGATAATATAGGAGTGCCACGAGTGGGTTTCTGTTACAAACTTTTAATAAACAATCTTTTAGCATTAAATTTTTCATAACTCTATATATTTGAATGATTTAATGAGGGGTTTGTCCCTGTGGACTGCATACCGCTGACCGGCAGGAGACATTTTTTTGCGTTCCCCGGGTATTGATTACATTGATTTTAGCAGCCCCGGGTTAGATCACCCTGAAGAGCAGCCGGCATAAATTCCAAATAAAAAATAAACAGCACTGTTTTGATGAAACCGATAGTACAAATATCACTCGATTTAACCAGTATTGATGAAGCCCTGGATACGGCTGAGACCGCATTAAAAGCGGGCGTTGACTGGCTTGAGGCCGGCACCCCGCTGATACTGGCGGAGGGGCTGCACGGTGTTCGTAAATTGCGGCAGGCATTCCCCGATGTTCCGATTGTTGCCGATCTTAAGACCATGGATGGCGGATACCTGGAGGCTGAGATGATGGCAAAGGCCGGCGCTACGCACGTGGTGGTGATGGCCCGGGCCCATGAAGAGACGATTAAGGCGGTTGTACGGGCGGGAAAAGAATACGACGTCAAAGTGATGGGAGACAACCTGGCCTGTACCGATATGGTGGCCGGAGCCCTGCGGCTGGAATCACTGGGATGCGATTATGTCATCCATCATATCGGGTATGATGAACGCCGGGGAATTGAAGCTTCGGGAAAACTGAAACCGAGTCCACTGGATCAACTCCGGGATGTGGTGCAGGCGGTAGATGTGCCGGTACAGGCCGTCGGGGGACTTTCACTTGAGGAGGCGGTCCGTTGCCCGGAGTATGGGGCTCCGCTTGTTGTCCTCGGTGCACCACTCACCATCGACGCCGATGCTTTTAAAACGGCCAAGGGCGACCTCGAGGGGACCCTGCGCCTGATTTGTGATAAGGTACACGCATACGGTGCATAACTGCCGCACCTGAAGAGCACATATACCCTGTTACCGCCCTCCATGGTTGGTTGAGTGCCAGAATCAAAACTGCAGGCTGATCCCGGTTCTCCAGTTGATCCCGGCGGCCGGCTCGTAATAATTGCCTCCCGCGTTGACCACCACCGAACCGTTGTAACGGGCGTCAAAGATATTGTTGACC
>NZ_JBINJE010000041.1:0-28516 GCF_043951955.1 Halalkalibaculum sp. DA384
GACGAGGTGCGCTCCTGGGATCGGCTTTGGAGCTGAGATAGAATAGTTGGACCAACGCAACCCTTTGCAGGGTTGCACTTTTCCCTAAGTGTCCATTTTGTAGTAAACATCCAGCCTTGAGAGGGCTGGATGTTTATATTTATTTTGATCCTCACCCCGCCGGGATTTCATCCAGCTGTACGCCCACCAGGCGGCTGATACCGGTCTCCGGCATGGTGACTCCGTACATCATCTCCGCCTTGCTCATCGTCTTTTTGTTGTGGGTGATGATGATAAATTGCGTGTCCTTGCTAAAACGACGGATCATATCCGCAAAACGTTCGATGTTGGCATCATCCAGCGGGGCGTCGACCTCGTCGAGTACACAGAATGGAGAGGGCTTGACCAGGTAGATGGAAAACAGCAGGGCGATGGCTGTCAGCGTTTTTTCGCCGCCCGAAAGCTGGTTGATGCTGGAGGGGCGCTTGCCCCGAGGGTTGGCCTTGATCTCGATCTTGGCCTCCAGCGGATCCTCCACATCCTCCTCAATCACCAGGTCGCAGAAATCATCCTCGTTGAACAGCGTGTGGAACACATCCTGGAAGTTTTGACGGATCTCCTCAAACGTTTCATTGAATCGCGCAGTAGCTTTTTTATTGATCTCTTCGATCGTCTCGCGAAGCTCCTTTTCCGCTTTCTGCAGGTCGGCAATCTGTTCCTCATAAAATTCCAGCCGTTCTTTCTCCTCCTCGAACTCCTCGATGGCCAGGGGATTGACCTCACCGATTTTATTTAGTTTTTGCTTAAGCCATGCAATTCGCTCCTTCACTTCGTCCGCATCTTTATCCTCCGGGAGCTCCTCTTCAATCTGGTCCATCAAAATGCCGTATGTTTCCCAGATGTGATCAGAAATATTTTCTGCCTGCATCTCAAACTTTTCCTGGGCCTTGTCAAGGTGGTGGACCAGCTCCATATTCACCTCTTTCTGATGGCGCAGCTCTTTCAGCTTTTTTTCAATCTCATTGATACGTCCGCGCTGTCTGGCGTTCGCCTTCTCGGCTTCTTCGAGATTTTCGTCGGCCTCCTTCTTTTGCTCGCGGGCTTCTTCAAGCTGTTGTTCCAGCGTTTCAATGTTCTTGTTGTATTCTTCGATACGAGACCGGGCTTCTTCCTTCCGTTCTGACCGATGCTTGAGGCGCTGTTTCAGGCTTTTGATCCCTTCTTCCGCCCGTTTGATTTCCCGCTCGTGGTTTTCCACCTTGTTCTTCAGGTCCTGATGCTTGAGCTGTGCATCATTATACCGGCTCTGGGCTATGGAACGCTCCTCCTCCAGCTGTTCCAGAGCCTCCCGCTTTTCCTGCTGTTTCTGCTCTATTTCCGCCAGTTCCTGTTTCAGCTCCTTCTGGCGCGGTTCAATTCCTTTTAATTCGGACTGAGCCGAATCCTCATTATCATACTTGTCTTGGCGCCGGTTTTTCAGTTCCCCAATATTTTTTTCATAGATCTGGATTTTGGAGCCGGCACTATTTATCTCCTGCTCCAGGCGGCGTACTTCTTTTTCACTTGCTTTGAGCTCCTGTTCCAGCTCCTGTATGTGGATCGATTCATATTGTTGGGTGACACTTTTCAGCGAGTCCCTGGCTTCTTCAATATTTGATTGCGCCTCGCGGGCCCTCTGTTCAAGTTTCTCAATTTTGTCTTTGAGTCCCACCCGCATGCCGGCATTTTTACTTTTGCTCCCGCTTTGGAAAAAATGGTGCGAGGTGATAACCTCTCCCTCCGTCGTTACCCCGATGTTTCTGGTTCCCCGCAGGGTCTTGTAGGCTTCGTCAACCGAGTCAAACAGAAGCACATTTCCCAGCAGCAGCTCTTTGAGGGTGTTGAACTTCGAGTCCGACTCCACATGCCGGCAGAGCGACTGGTCAACCACTTCATAGCGTTCGGAAAGCTGGTCCAGCGGGATAAAGGTGGCGCGGCCCTTGTCCTCCTCTTTTAGAATGGCAGCGGCTTTGCGGGCATCGGCCAGCGTATTCACAACCACAAAGTTAAGCGCTTCTCCCAAGACGCTTTCCAGGGCAACCGAGTGTTGCTGGTCGGTCGACAGGATATTCGACACCACATCCAGCAGATCAAAATGTTGCTGGCAATCTTCAAGCAAAAACTGGACGCTGGAGGGAAACGCCTCGTTGGAGTCTGCGATATCGCGCAGCAGTTCAACCTCCGACTGGATGGAGTCCAGCTTGCTTTGGCGGCGGCGGATTTCATCTTTAAGCTCATCCCGCTGCTCGCTGAGCTGCTGCCGCTGTTTCCTGGCCTGGCTTATCGCTTCCTCTATCTCCTCACGGTCGCTGCGGGCTTTTTCCACCTGGTACCGGAGGGAATCCCGTTCATTTTCCAGTGCTTTAATCTGTTCTTCAAGATCAAAAATTTCATTGGCGATACGCTGCAGGTCCTCCTCGGTATTTTCAAGGCGCGACTCAATGCGTATCCGTTTATTTTGTAACTCATTCAGTTTGCGGCTGGTTGCGCTGTGCTGCTGTTCGAGCTCACTGAGGACATTCCGTTCAGAAGAAAACTGCTGCTGTATTTCTGAGTATTTAACCTTTGACTGGCTTAGATTATTTTCGGCCCGATCAAGTTCAATATGGAATGAATCCAGTTTGTTGGTAGTATTTTTGAAGATTGTGCGCAACTCTTCCAGGTCCTGTTCTGCCTGCTCAATATCCTTGGTATATTGTTCAATGACGCCCTTTTCATTACTGATCTTTTCTTTTGTGATCTGGAGCTCCGTCTCCGTATCCTTGATGTTACCCTGCAGCTGAGAGACACGCCGCTGGGCTTCAGACTGCTTCTTCTCTTTTTTATTGAGCATGGTGCGAGCGGTCTCTTCCGCCTCCTCCAGGGATTCCAGCTTTTTCTGGATCTCCTTTTTCTCTTTGTCTGCGTTGGCAATACGCCCTTTCAGCGGCTCTAGCTCATCCTTGATATTCTGGTACTGCTGCTTGCTCAGCGCTTTGTCCAGCTGTTCCAGCTCCTGCCGGTACTGCTTGGCCTTACGGGCTTTTTCGGCCTGCCGTTCCAGCGACCGCGTATTTTTGCGAACCTCCACGAGAATATCTTCCACCCGCTGCAGGTCTTTTTGCGTACTTTCCAGCTTTCGAAACGTTTTTTTGCGCTTCTCTTTGTAGCTGGTCACGCCGGCTGCCTCCTCAAACAGGTGGCGCCGGTCGCTTTTGTCATTAAGTATGTCTTCCACCATTTTTAGCTCAATCACGGAATAGGCGTCAGATCCCATCCCGGTATCCATAAACAGCTCGTTGATATCCTTCAGGCGGCAGGTGGTGCCGTTGATGAGATATTCACTTTCTCCCGAGCGGTACAGGCGGCGCGTGATGGTAACTTCGCTGTACTCGGTGGGAAGCAGCCCCTTGTTGTTGATGAAGGTGAGGGAAACCTCGGCCATGCCCAGGGCATTTTTCTGGGCCGTACCGTTGAAAATGACATTTGCCATGGTGGATGAGCGCAGAAGGGTGGGGCGCTGCTCTCCCAGTACCCACCGCATGGAATCAACGATATTGGATTTTCCACACCCGTTGGGACCGACAATGGCGGTTATACCATTGTCAAATTTCACCTTGGTTTTGTAGGCGAAACTTTTGAAACCCTGTAATTCAAGTTCAGATATATACATGTATTGAAGGAACGACGAACAAGCGGCCTGTTACCGTCAATTCCGCCTGCTCTTACCTTAGAAGAAAAGCTGTGTCAGACCGTTGAATATGGAGTTAAACAGTGCGAATTTCGCCCTCTTTTTTCTTCAGCAGCTTATCCACGTTTTCGGTGTGTTTATCAGTTATACGCTGTATTTCCTCCTCTGCCTCATACCGGGCATCCTCGGAGAGCGATTCGTTTTTCACCGTCTTTTTGATTTCGTCATTCGCTTCTCTGCGGGTATTACGTATACTGATGCGGGCATCTTCTGCGATCTCACCACAGCGTTTAACCAGCTCCTCCCGGCGCTCTTCGGTTAGCATGGGCAGTGGAATACGAATGATATTCCCGTCGTTGTTGGGATTTAGTCCCAACCCGGCACTCATGATTGCTTTTTCGATGTCTTCGAGGGCCGATTTATCATAGGGCTGTACGGTTAACAGCCGGGCTTCCGGGGCGCTTACGTTGGCCAGCTGGTTTAATGGGGTCTGACTGCCATAGTAGTCGACTTTCACACCATCCAACAGCGAAGGTTGAGCCTTTCCTGCACGGACGTGCGATAGTTCTTTCTTAAAAAAATTGACCGTTTCATCCATCTGTTGATCAGCGTCGTCGATAATAGATTGTAGCTCCTGAGGTATCATAATACGCACTTATGTAAAATTTGGGTTGATTGATGCCGTGTGCCGGTGCAGAAGGCAGCTAAGGAATTTAAAAAAACTGGTTCTTTTCACAAATTTTGCTTCCCCAGAAAATGCAAGCTTGGTAGCTGCGGATGTTGGAATCGCCTGTTACTTCTGCCCGGCAAGTCCGCACGAAAGATGGATAGGGTTTGTTTTGCAAAGCCCTCAATACCAGAACCTTTACAAGCCCTTTAGTTAATCAAAGAGAAATAGATGATAAAGCGAGTATTGACCAAAACGATTATACCAGGAAAAAGAGGAAATAAGTGGCTTATGGGCCTACTCCTGATCCCAAACCACTTTGGTGCCTACTTTTTCGTCCCCCACCACCACTTTTTTGAGATTACCCGGCACATTCATGTTAAAGACGATGATCGGGGTATGATTTTCGCGGCAGAGCGTAAAGGCCGTAAGATCCATAATGTCGAGCCGCCGGTCGAGTACCTCGTTTCCTGTAATAGTGTGAAACTTTTCGGCATCGGGATTTTTTTCCGGGTCTGAGTCAAAGATACCGTCCACCCGCGTGCCTTTCAGTATCACATCCGCTTCTACCTCGATGGCCCGGAGTGAGGCGGCAGTGTCGGTGGTAAAATACGGGTTGCCGGTACCCGCCCCGAAGATAACCACGCGACCCTTTTCAAGATGGCGGATGGCACGACGGCGAATGTAGGGTTCGGCAATCTCCTCCATGCGAATGGCAGACATCAGCCGGGTATATACGCCCGATCGTTCAAGCGAATCCTGCAGTGCCATGCTGTTAATCATGGTCGCCAGCATGCCCATATAGTCTCCCTGCACGCGGTCCATGCCCTCAGTCGCCCCCTTGACACCCCGGAAGATGTTGCCCCCGCCGATGACGACACATATCTCAATATCCTCTTCATGCAGATTTTTTATCTCCTCGGCATACTGAGAGAGAATATTCCCGTCAATCCCGTGTCCCTGTTCACCTAGTAGCGCTTCACCACTCAATTTGAGTAAGATGCGTTGATATTTTTTTGCCACTGTCACTGAATTTGTTGTTTTGAAATCGTTTATATATAAAAAAAAGGTTACCGAATTGGTAACCTTTTTTGGAAAATCATGGGGGTCAGGAGTTCTCCCCGAGCTGTAACCGGTGAAACGATTTCACCAGCGGTGCCTCATTTTGTTTCAGGTAATCCTGCACGGTGAGACTGTTGTCCTTGACAAATTTTTGTTCCAATAGTACATGTTCTTCATAAAACCGGCGAAGCTTGCCCTGCGCGGCTTTTTCGGCAATCTCTTCCGGTTTGCCTTCGTTCAGGAGCTGATCTTTGGCGATTTCCAGTTCCTTTTCAACTACGCTACTGTCAACGCCGTCGCGATTTACAGAGATCGGTTTCATCGCTGCAACCTGCATGGCCACATCTTTGGCCACCTCTTCATCGGCAATGTCGTCTTCGAATTCCACCAGCACGCCGAGCTGGTTGCCCGGGTGGATGTAGGAGACCAGCTGACCATCGGACTTGGCGAGAACAACGCGGGAGATCTTAATTTTCTCCCCGATTTTGCCGATCATGTCTTTGAGATGATCGGCCACCGCGAGGCCGTCAATTTCAGTATCCAGCAGCTCTTCGACCGTCTCAATCTCTTCTTCGAACACCAGATCGACAAATGATTTTGCGCGCGCCTGGAAATCCTCATTGCGTGCTACAAAATCTGTTTCGCAGTTGATCTCCAGGGCGGCCGCCTTGGTCCCGTCTTCACTGACCCGGGTCACAATAAGGCCCTGGTCGGCTTCCCGGTCGGCCCGCTTTTCGGAGAGTTTTTGTCCTTTTTTCCGTAGAATTTCGACTGCGCTTTCAAAATCGCCGTCTGATTCTTCCAGGGCGTTCTTGCAGTCCATCATGCCGGCCCCGGTTTGGTCTCTTAGTTTTTTTACGTCAGATGCAGAAATACTCATTTCTGTTGAGAATATTAAATTTTTGGGATTTTGTTTTTTGTGAAGCCAGAAGCTTATTCTTCTTCGTCGCCGGCGCTTTCTTCAGTATCTGCAGCCTCAGCCTCTTCGTTGCCGCTGTCTTTGTCATCATTGTCGGCGGACTCGGAATCATCAGAAGATTTTCTTCGCCGGGTTCGGCGTTTCCGCTGGGTTTGCTCAGCCTTTTTAGCTTCTTCGGCGGCCTGTTCCAACAGTTCTTCCTCATTTTGAGCTTCTCGCTCTGCGTTTCCTTCGATGATGGCGTCTGCAACCATGGAGGTTATCAGCTGAATCGTACGAGCCGAGTCGTCATTGCAGGGCACGATGTAATCAGGGATATCCGGATCGCTGTTGGTGTCAACCATCGCCACAATTGGTATATGCAGCTTGACCGCTTCTTTGACGGCAATATTTTCCTTGATTGTATCCACGATGAACACCGCACCGGGCAGATGATTCATGTTGGCGATTCCGCCGAGCGTCTGCTCCAGCTTGTCCTGCTCGCGCTCCAGCATCAGGGCTTCTTTTTTTGTCAGGTCCTCAAAAGTGCCATCCTTGCTCATCCGGTCGATCTCCTCCATCCGGCCGATGCTTTTCTTGACGGTGGAAAAATTGGTAAGCATACCGCCCAGCCAGCGATGGGTAACATAGGGCATGCCACAGCGAATGGCTTCAGTTTTAACAATATCCTGGGCCTGTTTTTTGGTACCCACAAACAGGATGGTTTTACCGGCCCGTGCCAGCTTGGTGACTTCTTCGAGCGCATTTTGAAGGTATTGCTCGGTCTTTTTCAGGTCGATGATATGAATCCCGTTGCGCTCCATAAAGATGAATTCCTTCATCTTTGGATTCCATCGGCGGGTGAGATGCCCGAAATGGGCACCGGATTTCAATAGTTCTTCTAGATTGGGTGCAGTTGGCATAAATATAGTATGTGATTTCTATTTGAGTTAGTCCGCTACACAGGTCATTCCTGGCGCTAACCCAGCATCACATTTTCAGGTTGTGTGCTGAGCACTCGGCGCACGAGGTGCTGTGTATGTGTGATATCTTAGTTATTGGTTATCTGTTATTAGTTATTTGGTTGGAGTAGCCTGTATTGGAAACAGGGCTGTACTAATAACGAATAACCAGTCAACAAATAACAAATTACCGCTTGGAGAACTGGAATTTCTTTCGGGCTCCGGGCTGACCATACTTCTTGCGTTCGACCATGCGATCGTCGCGCGTCAGCAGGTCGTGCTCCTTCAAAATGGAGTGCAGCTCTTCGTCGTAATCATCGAGCGCACGGGCCAGAGCCAGCTGAATGGCTCCGGATTGGCCGGTCATTCCACCGCCCCGGACGGTTACCTTGATGTCAAACTTGTCGTTGTTTTCGGTCAGCTCCAGCGGAAAAATTGCCAGGTTGCGATGAGCCCGGGTGTGAAAATAATCATCGAGCTCACGATTATTGACGATAAACTCCCCGTTCCCCGGCTGGATGTAGAGCCGTGCTGTCGAGGTTTTACGTCTTCCTATAAAATTCTTTTGAGCCATAGTCCTAATTAGCTGTCGAGTTCAATTTTTTCAGGTTTTTGTGCGGTATGCGGATGCACGGGACCAGCATAAACCCGCAGGTTGGTAAGCAGCTTGCTTCCCAGGCGATTCTTGGGCAGCATTCCCTTGACGGCATTCTTGACCAGGAAGGTGGGATCTTTTTCCATGTATTCCTCTGCAGTGGTAAAACGCTCTCCGCCGGGATATCCGGTATGGCGGAAATACTCCTTTTGCTGCATTTTTTTACCGGTAAGCTTTACCTTCTCAGCATTGATAACAACAACATTGTCGCCGGTGTCCATGTGCGGGGTAAACTCCGGTTTGTGCTTTCCGCGCAACAACGTTGCCACCTTGCTGCTCAGTCGCCCCAGGGGCTGGTCTTCTGCATCCAGCAGAACCCATTCTTTCTCAATATCGCTGGGTTTTGCCGTGTATGTCTTAAAACTTGTAGTATCCACAATAATTCCAGATTAAATTGCTTTTTTGTGAAGTCTCGAAAAATAGGCTTCTTAAAAACAACTTGCAATGAAAAAATAGGAGATATATACAAACGCAGGCCAGAACATTGAGATTCCGGCAGAGAAGGTCCCGCTTGAACAGGGAAACGCGTCAAAAGAGGAATGGAAATTTAGGGCGTTCCACTACAAGATATTTTACAAAATTAGTCGTAAATTCAAGTGGCTGAAAACAAGCAGGAACAATAGAACACAAAAGACTCCAAGAATAACATGAGCGACAGTAACCTACTGAAGGAAACACGCCGAGAATTCGACACCGGTACCGGTAAAGCCCATCTGTATAGTCTTGAAAAGCTGGAGGATCTGGGGTATGGAAATGTCAACAAGCTTCCGTTCACCATCAAGGTATTGCTGGAGGCGGTATTGCGTGAATATGACGGATATGTAATTACCGAAGATGACATTGAAAGGCTTGCCGGTTATAACGCGGAAGATCCCGAGGGGGAGATCCCCTTCAAACCTTCGCGCGTGGTTCTGCAGGACTTCACCGGCGTTCCTGCTGTCGTTGACTTGGCCGCACTGCGATCGGCCATGAAGCGGATGGGGGGCGATCCCCAGTCTATCAATCCCCAGGTTCCGGTGGACCTGGTAATTGACCACTCCGTGCAGGTTGATGAGTTCGGGCAGGAGTACGCCTTTATGCACAATGTTGAGAAAGAGTTTGAGCGCAATCGTGAGCGGTACGAATTTTTGAAATGGGGACAGAAAGCGTTTGATAATTTCCGGGTTGTACCTCCGGGGCGCGGCATCGTGCACCAGGTAAACCTGGAATATTTGGCAAAGGGCGCATTTACAAAAGAAGATGAAGATGGCAACCTGATCGCCTATCCCGATACGCTCGTGGGAACCGACTCACACACTACCATGATCAATGGGCTGGGAATCCTCGGATGGGGTGTCGGCGGAATCGAAGCGGAAGCCGCGATGCTGGGTCAGCCTATCCACATGCTTATTCCCAAAGTTGTGGGAATGAAGCTGACCGGCCGCCTTCGTGAAGGGATTACGGCTACTGACTTGACACTCACCGTAACACAAATGCTCCGGCGGCACGGCGTGGTTGGCAAGTTTGTCGAGTTTTACGGGGATGGGCTCTCCAACATGAGTCTGCCTGACCGAGCCACAATCGCCAACATGTCGCCCGAATACGGGGCTACCATGGGGTTCTTCCCGATGGATGATGAGGCGATGCGCTATATGCGGCGCACAGGTAGAGCGGAAGAGCATGTAGAGCTGGTCGAACGCTACATGAAAGAGCAGGGCCTGTACCGAACCGAAGATACCGAAGACCCGGTATTTTCCGAGACGCTAGAACTTGATTTGGGAGAAGTCGAAACCTCTCTTGCTGGACCTAAATTACCTCACGATCGCATTACGCTGCCAAATATGAAGTCCACCTTCGAAAGCAGTTTGACCAGCAACGATCCTACGATGGGCTTTAACCTTGCACAAGATCAGCTGGCAAATAAAGGGATATTCAAAAACGGGCGTGAAGTGGAGATGAAACATGGCGATGTGGTTATTGCCGCCATCACCAGCTGTACGAACACTTCCAACCCGAGCGTAATGCTGGGCGCGGGCATTGTGGCTAAAAAAGCCTATGAAAAAGGGCTGCAGGTTCCGCCCTATGTTAAAACGTCGCTGGCTCCGGGATCGCGTGTGGTTACCGATTACCTCGAAGAAGCGGGACTCACAGATTATATGAACAAGCTCGGGTTTAACCTGGTCGGGTATGGATGCACAACCTGTATCGGGAACTCCGGTCCACTGCCGGAAGCGGTCGAAGCGGCCGTCAAAGATGGCGAGCTGATTGTCGCTGGAGTTCTTTCAGGAAATCGGAATTTCGAGGGACGTATCCACCCGTATGTTAAAGCCAACTACCTGGCTTCACCACCGCTGGTTGTGGCTTACGCGCTGGCCGGCACGGTAGATATTGACCTGGAAAATGAACCGCTCGGAAAAGATAAAGAGGGCAACGATGTGTACCTGAAGGATATCTGGCCCACCTCCGATGAAATTGCCGAGCATCTTGACAGCGCCATTCGTCCCGAACTGTTTAACAAGCAGTATGGCGACATCTTCAAGTCAGAAGAGTGGGATAAGATTCCGGTCGGCGGCGGAGAGCTGTACGAGTGGAAGGAGGAATCCACCTACATCCAGGAGCCACCGTTCTTTATGGATATGGGAGAAGATCCCGACCCGATCACACCAATTGAAGGGGCGCGTGCGCTGGTCAAGGTCGGGCAGTCGATTACGACCGACCATATTTCCCCGGCAGGTAACATCAAAAAGGAAAGTCCGGCCGGACAGTACCTGATTGAGCACGGCGTGGAAGAGAAAGATTTCAACTCTTACGGGTCGCGTCGCGGCAACGATCGGGTAATGACCCGGGGGACGTTTGCAAACGTCCGCTTCAAAAACCAGCTTGCTCCGGGCAAAGAGGGGGGATACACCAAGTACTTCCCGGATGATGAGATTACAACCATCTATGATGCGGCTACACGATACAAGAAGGATGGCACGCCGCTGATCGGGCTGGCCGGCAAGGAGTATGGAACCGGATCTTCGCGGGACTGGGCTGCCAAAGGCACAATCCTGCTGGGAGTGAAGGCTGTAATAGCCGAGTCGTATGAGCGGATCCACCGCTCCAACCTGGTGGGGATGGGCGTCTTGCCGCTTCAGTTTAAAGAAGGCGAATCGGCCGACAGCCTCGGGCTCGACGGCTCAGAAGTCTTTACCATACAGGTAAATGATGACCTGCAGCCACGCCAGGAGGTAGCCGTTGAAGCTAAACATGCAAACGGGAAGGTGACGAAGTTTAGCGTGATGAACCGAATCGATACCCCCGTGGAAATTGATTACTACCGCAATGGGGGTATATTGCATTATGTGTTGAGGCAGTATTACAAAAGCGAACAACAGCAGTCCGGCTGATTAAGGCGTAATACGGTATATTTGCAAGGCCCGGCCAGTCAAAGCCGGGCTTTTTTAAAGCTTTCATCTATTATTAGTATTTTTATAAGTACTTGATATTTTTAGGTTTTACCGGGTTTTTTTAGATTGTTTTATTGGTAGGATCTTTTAATACGAAATCATTTACCTTACGGCAACCTAGCGGGAAAAAGTATGGAAAAGGAACTCGATAGCCAGGCTTTTCAAAAAATAGATCTACAGGATCAACCCAGAGAGAGTTTACAGTTACTGCTGGAAACGATTGAGGGGATAAACCGCACCGTCGAGTTGAAATCACTTCTTGCCGAGAGCATGGAGGCCACTCGTATCGTTATGCGTACAGAAGCCAGCTCGCTTATGCTGCTCGACCAGAGTACCGGGGAACTGTTCGTCAGCTTGCCGACCGGCCCGGTAAAGGAGGAGATCAAGGGCAAAAGCATTCCCAAGCACAAGGGGGTCGGGGGCTGGGTGGTGGAAAACAGGGAGCCGTTCCTGTCGAACAATGTGGAGGAGTCGGAGGTGTTCTGGGGAGATCTGGCAGAGAATTTCAATACCAGGAACATCCTGTGTGTTCCGCTTATCTCCAAGGATGATGAAGTGATCGGGGTATTGCAGGCGATCAACCGGCGCCAAAATGAAGAGTTTACGCCGCACGATATCCCGGTTTTCCAGGCCCTCGCCTCTCATGTTACGGTAGCGATCGAGCGGTCCCGCCAGATCGAACGCCTCCACTCCCGGCTAAAGGAGAAAGAGGTAATGCTGACCGAGACGCATCACCGGATCAAGAACAACCTAAGTGTTATCGCGGGTCTTATCGAGATGGAACTGCCTTCGGTAACAGATGCGGATGCCAAGGAGGTACTGCAGACGACCTATACACGCATTCAGTCGATGATGAGGGTGCATGACCTGCTTTGTGAAAAGGGACTGTTTAAAGATATTGAGCTGGGGTTTTACCTTAGGCAACTGACGGAGCAGATTGAGAGAACACTGGGCGACATGCCAAAAGATATTGCCATAGACCTGAAGGCCGAAAATATCCATATTTCTGCCAATAAGGCGTTACTCTGCGGGATCGTCCTAAATGAGCTGCTGGTTAATATTTTTAAACACGGGTTCAAGGATCTTGACCATGGAAAAGTAACGGTCGACCTGTATAAAGAATCTGAAGAGGTCAACCTGAGCATCTCTGACAATGGCGTGGGCCTGCCCGATGATTTTGAAGTGAGGAGCAGTAAAACAATCGGGATGTGGATTATTGATGTGATGCTAAAAAAGCTGGATGGAAACCTTGAATTTGAAAACCAGGATCAGGGATCTCATTTCCATATGTCTTTTCCCGCCGAAGGCTGATCACGATGTATTCTTCTGCTTAACTATGTTCCCAGTTCTGGTCGCTCAAACCATGTTAAATGGGCCACTTATCCAGCCCGCGCATCGTAAACACCTGTGCCATCAGCCGTTTGAGTGGGGTGTTAAGCATCAGCCAAACCAATCCGTTTTTGGGATACGGAAATAGTGAACTCCTCCCAAGCCGCATGTTGAGCTCGGCACGCCGGGCCGCCTTCCGGGCCGCTCTTCTCCTGGATGCACTGTATTGTTCACCCTGTTCAGCAGGATCTGCCTTGCCGGTAATCATTTTTTTCAGGTGACCGGACAGGGCGTGGGCATCGAACCAGCCCAGGTTCATGCCCTGCCCGCCTATGGGACTGATAATGTGGGCGGCATCTCCTGCCAGGAAAATGCGGCGGTTGGCCATCGGGTTGGCGAGATATTTTTGGACTCCAAAACTGCTTAGCATGTAATTGGTCGTACCACTCAGCTCATGGTTGATCCGCCGCCGTATCATGGTTTCGAGCGTCGTTCGATCCGGCGATGGGATAAAATGATCCGTTTTTACCACCCAGCGGCGCCGCTCCCGTCCCAGCGGGAAACTTTCGATTAAGCCGGCACTGTGGAGAAATATTCCGGCGGCATTTCCCAGGTCGGTGTTGTCAGAGAAGTCTCCCATGACATAGGTATCGGGATACTGCTTGCCATCGAAGGAGAACCCCGCCGCGTTTCGGACAAAACTGTTGTTGCCATCGCAGCCCACCAGCAAATTGCAGCGTATTGAACAGGACTGCCCGCCACGCCCCTCTGACTGGATGGAAAGATCAACGGAGGTTCGGTTCTGTTTGAGTCCCGCTAGCCGGGCTCCGCGGACCAGGCACCGGGGATCAATGTTGTTTAGTTTATTTTCCAGCAGCTGTTCGGTTTTGTACTGCGGCAGGGAGAGTACAAAGCGATATGGGCCCGGGCAGCTTTCGAACGAGAGTACGCCTAATTTTTTGTGTTCACTCCATGCCATTCCCCGCCTAATCTTGATTCCCTCCTCGATCAGTGGATTTGCCAGGCCGATTTCTTCCATCAGCTCCAGTGAAACGGGATGTATACCCAGTGACCGGGAGTGGGTGATCCGCGAAGTTCGTTTTTCAAGGACAACACAATCGATATTCCGAAGGCGAAGTAAGATGGCCAGGAACAGCCCGACGGGACCTCCACCGACTATGGCAACCGGGTACGCTTTGTTGAGTTTATTCATGCTCATAAGTCAGAAGCAGCCGATAGGGAAAAAGAGAATGCACCTGCCATCCCTCAGGCACACTTTTTTCCAGCTCTTTATGGGTATAACTTCGCTTTATCGAGGTCAGGCCATCTTCGGTGATAAAAGAGTTCCTGAACAGGGGACGAGAAAGCAGGTTGAACAGGAGGTACCCGATATCACTGCGTTTGATATCGTTAAACAACACCCTGTGTCTGCACAATATACGGGCCTCGTGGAGTACCGTTCGCACCTGGTTCGCTTCCAGGTGGTGGAGCAGGTGGTTGGAAATGACGAAATCATAGCGCACTTTTCGTGCTGCCATCGCAGTGGAGGAAGCCAGCCGAAAGGAGACCGTGTCGGGGGCATTGAGCTCCCGGACAAATTCGAACGCACGGTCATCGGTTTCGATGGCAACGATCCGCGGGGTGATATTGTCGTTGGCGCACCACCTGGCGAGTGTTATCGGGATATCTCCGCCGCCAAAACCGATATCCAGGATGCTGCATGAACGCCCGTGCGAAAGGGCATAAGGGCGAATGTACTTTTTATAGATAGACTTCCACCGGGAAACAAGCCGGTTGATGAGGCGAAACTGCCGGTAGGTATTGAAGAGTGTATCACGATCGCACAGGGGGTCATCCATCCGTTCTTGGGTATGCAGGTCTCGTTCCTTGAGATATAGCGGCATGTTTTCTCTATCCCTTCTGTTTGAGGAAAAGTCCGCTTTCTACCGTCAGTCCGGGGCCAAAGGCCATGCCAAGCACTGATTCCTTCTCTTGCTGCATCGGTTGTTCCAGCAGGTGCTTGAGTACAAATAAAATCGTGGCGCTGCTCATGTTGCCGTATTCGGCCAGTACCGATCGGGAGGAGGCTAGTTGTGTCGGCCGGATTCCGAGGTTCTGTTCCACCTTGTCCAGGATAGCGCGGCCCCCGGGGTGGATCGCCCAATGGTCGATCTGTTGCAGATCGATGTTATAGGTCTTCAGCAGGGGTTCCAGAGAAGAACGCAGGTTCGATTCAATAAGCTCCGGGACATAGGTTGAAAGGATCATGTCAAACCCGGTGTCCCCGATGGTCCACGCCATATCCTTCTCACTCTGCTCAATGATGGAGGTTGCAAAATTATCTATCTCAAAAGTGGTTTCCTCTTTTCGTGGAGAACGGGCACTGACAATGGCACCGGCTCCACCGTCGGCAAAAACAGAAGCAGAGATCAGGTTGTCGGTATCTTGTGACCGCTGAAAATGGAGGGTACAAAGTTCCAGGCAGATGATCATGACCACTGCGTTTTCCTGTGCCTCACAAAATGACTTTGCCATCTTGAGGGCCGGAAAGGCGGCAAAACATCCCATAAATCCCAGGTGAAAACGCTGCGTTGAAGGATTCAGCTGAAGCTGTTTGACAATTTCGTAGCCGGGTCCCGGCGCGAAAAAACCGGTGCAGGAAACCGTTATCACATGCGTGATGTCACCGGCCTGTAGCTGCGGGTTTTCCCCGATCAGTGAACGGGCCACATCCACAAACAACTTTTTGGCGTGTTTGGTATACAGCTGATTCCGCGTGCCGGTAGAGGGTGCCGCCAAAGATCCATCTTGCTGAAAGAAAAGGCGTGGATCTCCGTTGGCATTGAAATCATTAACTACGGTATGTCGCTTGTCAATGCCTGACTGGGAGTAGATGCGGTGGATGATACTGCGCGTGACCCGATCTCCATCCACATACTCCTTCATTTTATCGCGCAGAAAATCCTGTTGATAAATTTGTTCGGGTACCGTGGTAGCAATATTCTGGATAAATGCAGCCATATTTATTGGATAAGAAGTAATAAGTAACGAGTACGATCGGGTTTATCAAATGATTACTACTTACTCGTCAACGTTAGATAACCCTGGGTTATGTAATTTTTACCACCTGCCACATTAATTTAGTATAGGAATACATAGGCTTTTAACGAAACATTGGCATGGAAGGTTCTCTCCAGGTGCTATTTTGTGAGATAGTGAAACCGCAGGTTGTGCAGGATGCCCGCAATACTGAGCCCGGCGATGAGCCCCATCCACAGTCCCTGGGGACCAATTTGCTGTATGATGCCCAGGTAGTAGCCGAGTGGAAGCCCCACAATCCAGTAGGAGATGAGGTTTACGTACATCGGTATTTTGGTGTCTTTGAGTCCACGCAGGGCACCAAATCCACCGACTTGCAGACCATCAGAGATCTGGAAGATGGCAGCCATGTAAAGAAGTTCCACGGCAACAGACTGGACTGAAGAATCATCAGTGTAGATTCCGGTAATAAGCTCCGGAAAAGTGAACATGAGAAGGGCCGTAAAGCTCATGAAGATGACGCACATCCCCACCCCGAGGAGCCCGCGTTTGCGAGCCTCGGCAAAGGAGCGGGCGCCAGCCGCATTACCCACCCGCGTGGTGATGGCCGTGGCAAGCCCGAGGGGAACCATGAAGGTCATGGCGGCAAAATTGATGGCGATCTGGTGCCCGGCTACCGCATGCGTCCCCAGCGTTCCCATCAGCAGGCTGACGACCGCAAACATGGTAACCTCCATCGCCGAGCTTATCCCGATGGGCACTCCTACCGATAACACCTCTTTCAGGTAGCTCCATTCGGGCAGCCTGAAAGAACTGAACAGTTCAAACCGTTTGAAGGTATCAAATGTGGCAGTAAATAGGAGCATGCAGCCAAACATCACAAATGCAACCAGCGAGGAAGCATAACCGCAGCCAACGGCACCCATTTCCGGGAACCCGAGCTTGCCATACATCAACACGTAGTTGCCCGCGATATTTACAAATACGCCCACCAGGGCAAAGTACATGCCCGGCCGGGTAATGGAGAGTCCTTCACTAAAAAAACGAAGAGCCATATAGGCGAAGATGGGAAACACCCCCCAGGAGATGGCGTCGAGATAACCGAGGGCTACGGGGATTATTTCCGGGGTGACATCCATCAGGGACATTAATACGCCCAGGTTCCGGATGATAAAGAAAAAAGGGAGTGCCAGTATTTGGCTGAGCCACAATCCCTGCCGCACATTTCGCCCGATATCACCGAAATTCCGGGCGCCCCTCAGTTGAGCTACAATAGGAGTGAGGGCCATGAGCACGCCCGCTGCCAGCATAATGAAGGGGAAATAGATGGCTCCCCCAACCGCAATGGCTGCCAGGTCTTGTGCGGAGAGATTCCCGGCCATGACAGTATCCACAAAATTCATTGACATTTGCAGAAGCTGCGCTATGATGACCGGTCCCCCGATCATGAGCGTTTTGGAGACTTCACTCCTTAAATTCTGTTGATTTGGCCAGATTGAAGAGATCAAAATATCACGGAAAGCTGTGCAGTTTTAACGAACGCACATGGTAGGAATATCAGAGCGAAAAAGGAAGGATCGGGGAAATTTAACTGGAGGACACGGAGTTTTTCAGTATAAATGTGCAATCGAATGTTGGTGGTGTGCCCAATGAGGTCCCTGTTGTAGAAGGGGAAATGAGCCCGTTATTTTTTCCAGAGCGGGAGTTTGATTACAAAGGTGGTCCCCCTGCCCTCAATCGAGGCAAAGGTGATGGAGCCGTCGTGTGCCTCAATAATTTTTTTACTGATGGCCAGTCCCAGCCCGGTTCCGCTGGATTTGGTGGAAAAATTTGGAACAAATATTTTGGACTTGTCCTCTTCGGAAATGCCGTTCCCGTTGTCCTCGATCTCAATGAATGCACTGCCTTGCCTGATATAGCTTTTTATGGTAATTCTGCCTCCGCCGTCCGGCATCGCCTCAAAAGCGTTTTTTACGAGGTTTATGAATACGCGCCTGAGTTCGTCCGCCACGCCGCTTACGTGGATTGAGTAGCCGGTAAGCTGCGTTTCGATCTGGGTTTTCTCATCCTGCTGGTAGAGGTCAGCCACAGAGTGCAGAATAGAGTTTACATCGATCCTGGAGAATTCCTGGTCTATCGGTTTGGAGAATTTGGAAAAATCGGAGGCTATGTTGTTGAGGGTTTGAATCTGTTCGGTCAGGTTCCCCGTTATTTTTTTTATGCTGGAGGTAAGCTGGTCGAGATCCTGCGTGCCGTTGGCCAGTTGGCGCTCCAGGTGTTGAATATTGAGCTTCATTGGCGTGAGCGGGTTCTTTATTTCGTGGGCCACCTGCTGGGCCATCTCTTTCCAGGCCGCTTCTCGCTCGGCGATAGCCAGCTCGTTGCGCACCTCTTTGAGTCGTTCCACCATTTCGTTGTAGGCCCCGGCCAGCAACCCGATTTCATCCTCCGACTTGACGGGAATTTTTGTGTCCAGCTTTCCTTCTGAAATCTTGTTGAGTCCCTCCTGGATGGAGCGCAGAGGCTGGGTCACGCGTTTGGCAATCATCGTGGTGGCGAGGATGAAAATTCCAAACGTGAACAGGTAAAAGACAACAAGGTAGCTGGTGGTCTCCAGGAGCTGCTGGTCATATTTCGGTGACTCCAGGAACGTGGGAATGGCTACAGCCCCGACGGGATCGCCCTCTTCCGAAAGCAGGGATTGGTAGCCGATAAGCAAATTTTGTGAAGCCAGCTGAACAGTACCGGTAACCTGGCTTTTCTGACGCAGGTACAGATCGTTGTATACATTAAAGGGCAGCACAGAGGGCAATAAATTTTGTTGATAGATCTGGGGCGTGGTAGATTCTGCCAGCAGTTTGTCTTTGTAGTAGGCGGCATCCACGTTTAACGGGGCTACCAGGGGCTGCATCGAAAAACTGGTGCTCAAACCAATACGATCGATGGAATCGATATTGGTTTGAGCTGCGGTAGCCAGCTTGTCTAGCTTTTCAAACAGGTCCTGGCGTACAATTTCTTTATTCTGGGTGTGAATGGCGTAATGCGTGGTAGCGATCAGCAAGCCGAGAAACAAGAGGGTGGCAATCAGGAAGCTGTCAAAGATCCGGTATTCAAATCGTTGATTAGAGTGTCTCAGGGCCGCTCTTCCAGCAGTAACCAGGAGATAAAGAGGGATAAAAATCAGCCCGACAAGAAGCACAGAAAAACTGAACCGGAAGAAGGCAAAGAGCTTGTTGTTGGTATTTGGGTACACGCTGTTGCCCTTCAGCACGCTATCCCGGCCGGTCTGAACCAGTACGTTGCGGTAGGTCTGCTGGAATTCGCTGCTTGAGTAGAAGAGTACGGAGTCTGAGGACAAAGCGTTCAGTTCGGCATCCCGGAGCGTATGAAAACGAGGGAAATGACCAGCCAACCCATGCTTGGCGGTATGGACAAGCGCCCCTTCCTGGTATTCAAGGACTACGTAGGAGTCATCCCAGTTGGTATAAGTGAGCGAGGCGAGCACGGCACGGATCGGCTTGTTGAAGTCGGGATGTTCGCGGTAGACCGAACAAAGGATCCAGGCGATCTGCTCGTCGCTGTCAGGGCTGAAAATGGGGATCCACCCACGGTAGAAGGTTTCGTAGCGATCGCTGTTTTCCAATTCCGGCAATTGAACGATGGGTCGGTTGTTGGACTTGCTGATCCGTTCGATTTCAGTGACCGCCGACAGGTCACTCATGTCAAAAACTGTTGTCCAGTTTGGGGCGTTTAAATCGGTGGAGTAATCCGCAATTAGTTCTCCGGATGGCCTGATCAGCTGAACGTTGAACGAGTAGCTCCTGAGCCGGGGAGTCAGCGCCTGTTCAATTGTCTGCGTAAATCTCGATTGCAGGAACGGGATGCGTTCACCCAGGTCACTGGGGGTGGTACCCCTGAAGTGATTTTCGAGGGTGACAAGCATCTGCCGGGTTGCCTGCCGGGCCGTCGTATCTTCCTTGCCATGATAGGAACGGACGCGTTCGAGCAAATCGTTGTCCATTCTCACAAACTGCGCATTTTGCAGGACAGGATAACAGGCCAGTGTAACAAGGAAGGTTCCCAGGGTCGTGGCTCTTATTACAGAAAAAGAAGCGGGAAAATAGGAAAATCGGGCACGGAATGCGGAAATAACCAACACCCCGGTAAATATGGCAAGCGATAACCAGGTGGCCCAGTTTAACGAGATGGCGTCGGGCAGGTATAACTGCAGGAACATCAGCCCGATAAAAAAACTGAAAAATGCGATGATCAAGACCAGCTTGTAGGGCCCGGATTCCACTTTTAACAGAACATATCCCAGTCCGGCGAGTGCATAGATAACGGCATAAAACAGCAGGGCCAGGCTGATGTAGACAACAAATGTTTCAAGTGAAGGAAAGATTTGCAGATCAAAGAGCGAAATATCGATCTGGATCAGCAAGCGGTAGCTTTCGTATATGATGCCCGTTATAAATCCAACCCCGGCAAGACCAAACACCGCCGCACTGAACATGGTGCGTATAAAGTTGGAGTCATCGAATGATTCAATTTTATGGTATAGCGAACGCACAACGGCTTCTGCAGTCAAAAAAAGGAATATACTCTCCCGGGCCAGCAGTATAATATTCAGCTGAGAGGAGCCCCCGTTTTCGGAAATGTTGAGGAACCATTGTTCAGGAATATGGAGGGCCCTGAACAGGAGCCATGATCCTACAATAATTAAAAGGCGGAGGGCGGCCGCACTCCACGAGCGACGGGGGCTCAGCCGGCGATACAGCAGTATCATGATCGCGATATAGGCGATGACGCCCAGGAGAGATCGCCAAAACCAGGCTTTTTCTTGCCACTGCTGATCTGTTTGCCCGTATATGCCGGGCGGAATGTAGGCTACCCCGACTGAATCCCGGCTTTGGGTAGACAACACGCGGAATCCGAGTGCAGAGTCGGGGAAAGTCTCAAAAAAAGAGAGTTCAGCCGGGTACTGCAGCGAGAGCTCTTGTTCGGCAAGCAGGTCAAATTCATGGCTCTCACCTATAGGCAGGGCGTTGGTCTGCCTGATTCTCTGGGTTGTCAACAGTTCATATTCGACCGCACCACTGCTGTCTTCTACGGCAAAAGGAATGCGACACAAAAAGGAGATAACGTTATTCTGTTTGATCACATCCACAAACGGCCCGTCTCCGGCAGAAGCGGGAATAAACTCGCCGGGATAGCTGGATAGCGAAAATCCGCTCCAGACCTGGGGCACACCGGCATCGTTAAAAAGCGTTGTTCCCCAAAAGGATGAATACTGTTTTACGAGCTGGTAAAGGGCCTGCCGGTTGGCCCCGGCCTGCAATTGGGCTTCGAGTTGTTCTGCAAGGGACTGACTTCGATCCAGTAGCTGGTTGTGCCGTTCGTTATAACGGTCAACCGCTTCGGTCAGGCTGCTTTTGTAGCTGATATTCTCGGTTGGTGGGTAGGGCTTGATATGGTAGAGCCACCCCTCGAGGAGTAAAAGCAGGCAGAGGAGTCCCCCGGCTACAGCTAACAGGGTGCGAAGACTGTATACACGTTTCTGTTTTTCCATTCCATAATGTAGTAAAGAATGGAAATATGGGGTGATTTTAACCCTGAATCAAGTTTGGTATTTCCTCATCAGGAGTTCCTTCAAGCACGCCGATGATGGCATTGGCCGCAAGCATTCCGATCGCTTTGCGTGTCTCGTGCGTGGCGCTTGCGATATGGGGCGTTAACACACAGTTGGGAGCGGAGAGCAGGTCGGGATGGACTTCCGGTTCTTCTTCAAAAACGTCGAGGCCTGCTCCCCCTATGGTACCGTTATGGAGGGCTTCGGCCAGGGCGGCTTCATCGACCACCGGACCTCTTGCGGTATTGATAAGCAGGGCGTGGTCAGGCATTCGCTCGAGTATCCCGGCATCGATGGCGTGATGCGTTTCATCAGTAAGCGGGCAATTGAGGCTGAGCACATCCGCCTGTTCAACCAGGGTGTCCAGTTCGGGAATAAATTCAGCTTCCAGCTTCTGTTCGGTTTCCTCGTCCACGCGGCTTCGGTTGTGATATGTGATATGCATCCCAAAAGCGCGGGCCCGCCGGGCAACTGCGGTGCCAATGCGCCCCATCCCGAAAATACCCAGGGTTTTGTCGTTCAATTCCATTCCCAAAAAAGCGAGGGGGTCCCACCCGTCAAATTTACCGTCGTATAAAAATTGCTGGGCGTCCACGATTTTTCGAGCCACCGCCAGCATCAGGGCCATTGCACAGTCTGCACTCGATTCACTAAGTACGCCGGGCGTGTTGGCTACTTTTACTCCTTTCTGCCGCGCGGCCTCAACATCGATGTTGTTATAGCCGACCGCATGATTTGCCACAATCTTTAGCCGGGATCCCGCGCGCAGCACCCGTTCGGTTACAGGACAAGAGAGCATCGGCAGGAGTGCGTCAAATTCGGGGATCGCCTGAACAAGCGTTTCCTCATCACTGTATTGGCCGCGAGTTCCCACGACTACCTCGTAATGCTCTTCAAGTTTTTCGATTACAGAATCTACGATCGGTTCGGTAATGAGGATGCGGTACGACATGAAATATTATTGGGTTAAGGAGTAATCTGTTCCGTTAATGTTGACGACGCGGGCTTCCCGGAGTACGGGTTCGGGAATTTTTCGATAGATAAATGAAAAAGCGATCAATGCCTGGGTACAAGCCTGATCCGGATTTCGCCAGGTACTCAGTGATAATGAAATTGTGTCGGCCCGGGTCTGGAAATCAGCCTCACCAATGCTTGTGCAACCATCGGGAAAAGCCCCTAAAACGAGCAGAGAAAGCCGATCATCCGACTCATACACCTGTACTGAATCGATATAAACCGTCGATTCAACCGTATTTTCAAGATCGGCAGCCGGTTTCAATTCAACCTGATTGGAATAGGCTTCTGGAATCGAGTTTTTTGTGTGTGAAGAGCCGCAGCCGAGCAGCAAAACCACGAAAAGTGGAATAAAAGACAAACCAAATTTGAACATGTATTACTCGCTGTCTTCGACTCTTGTGACTTCAGCATCATTCCACATTCGTTCGAGTGCATAGTAATCGCGAAGTTCTTTTTTGAAAATATGGACCACCACATTCACGTAGTCAAGAATCACCCACCGGCGAGAGTCGCGTCCCTCTTCCTTCCAGACCGCTTCTCCCAGTTTTTCTTTGGTAGCCTGCAGCACGTTGTTGGCCAGTGCCTTGATCTGTACATCGGAGGAGGCGTGACATACCACAAATTTATCAGTCAGGGTGGTCAGCTCGTGGACATCCAGAATAGTGATTTCCTCTCCCTTTTTTTCGAGAAGTGCATCCGTGATAACGGTTGTCAGCTGGTCGGTATCAGCTGTCTTGGAAGAGTTTACCGCGGTAAACTGTTGCTCATCTTTCTTCGTTCGGGCGTTTTGGGTCATATGGTCATTGTATGGTTAGTGATTGATAGTCGGAGCCGATTACGACAGTGGCATCCAGGTAAAAATCATCAGAAGCTTCAATAATGATGTTTTTTTCTTCGATGCCGAGTGCTTCTGCAACACGCTGTGCATTTTCTTTGTTGAAAGTACGCGCTACGACAATGGTTTCCTCAAGATCAAAGTTTTCAAAATTTCCGGTTTCAACTACATCAAATCCGTTTTTGCGCAGGAGTGAGGTAAAATCATTGGCCAGCCCGGAAACACCGCAGCCGTTCAGTACCTCTATTTGGATAATATCTCCTATCAGCTCGGCTGTTTGTTCTGAACGTTGATTTTCAATGCGTGGAAAAAGAACGCGGGTTCCGAGAGCTATAAGCAGGATAACCAACAGCAGGCTCAGGAAACCAATAACTGCATTCAGGGCCAGATTGTTATCGGTATCGGGTTTTGTCATGCGCTCGCGGCAAGCAGGCTAATTGGGATGTTAATATCTGTTGTATCCAAAAGGATTATAAGGATTTCCCCCGTATGGTGAATAGAAAGAACCGGGATGTTGCTGAAATTGAATGGTAATATGGCTTTTCTCGCTCAGCTGGTAATTAAGGGCGGCATTCCGAATGACGATATCAGCCCCGAGCTGATTGTTGGTGTTGGAAAATCCCTGCCCAAACGGGGAGTGCATCAGTGAAATGTCGAGCTCCCCCGTCAGCCGGTCCGAGAAAAAGAAATCCATGCTGTTGGTGTAGGCGTTTACATTGCGGTATTGGCCGCCCATGCTCATAAACGACATCGAATAAGAGTGACTCATTTTCATGTTGAACAGGTTCGACCAGTTCCCGGCCTCGCTGCGCTGTTGCTGCACCAGCGGTCCCGTAAAATCCTGGTTATGTTCCTGGTCCCTGAACTGTCCATAAGCGGTTATGGCAGAAATAACAAAAAGAGAGAGCGTAAAAGCGATTGCTAAACCTGTGGTTTTCATAAATCGATGATTTTAAAAGTGCTGTCCTTGCGAGTATACTCGTCAACGTAATGCAGTAACATTTAATTATAACAAAGAGTTGCAGAATTGGAAAGAGATTGATGTACTTTTGGAAAAAAAATGTAAGTGTATGGTACTTCCGGAAAATAACGTGTTGTGGCACCAGGTAAAGGGCCTTGCTGGTAGATGGCAGTTAAAATTTTTCAACGCCTTCCTAAGCACAAAGTACTGTTCTTGCTGTTTCAGGTGCAAGAGCAGGACGCTTTTGGGAACGCAAAGGTGTGGAGAGGTCGACCTGCCGATCATATACGTTTTTTTATTAATAATTGGCCAAGCGGGAAACAGGTTTGCCGGGGTCAGAGAATACGTTAGAGAATGGAAAAGGCAATAGATGTTTCGCTCTGAAGAACGAGTGCGGAGGTGGAGGGATTCGAACCCCCGGAACCGTAAAACGGCTCAACGGTTTTCGAGACCGCCCCATTCGACCGCTCTGGCACACCTCCGACGGGGAATAGAAAACTTGTCCTGGCAGATAAAATGGAGTATATTTACAGGCTTTCAATCTTCGGAAGATAAAGGTAATTCAACTCAAATAAAAGTCCGCTGTTAAAGAATGAAATTAACTGATTTTAAGTTTGAAACTGATGAATTCAATGTTCCTGAGGAACCTGTTGAGCCAAGAGATGCAGCTAAATTGATGGTTCTCAATCGGGAAGACCAGTCGATCAAACATGAGACATTTGCTGATATCCACAAGTATTTGAACGAAGGAGATGTATTAATTTATAATGATACCAAGGTTTTTCCAGCCCGCCTCAAGGGAAAAAAAGAGAAGACGGAGGCCGATATCGAGGTTTTCCTGTTGCGCGAGTTGATGCCGGAAAACAAGCTCTGGGATGTGCTGGTTGAACCTGCGCGGAAAATTCGGATCGGGAATAAACTCTATTTCGGGGAAGATTTGATGGCCGAGGTGATCGACAACACGACCTCGCGCGGGCGTACGATCCGGTTCCTTTTTGAGGGAACCAATGAAGAGCTGTATGCAAGGCTGGATGAAATCGGGGAAATGCCGCTTCCGCCCTATATCGAGCGGGATCCCGTAGAGGAGGACAAGGAGCGCTATCAAAGTATTTTTGCCAAGGAGCGAGGGGCCGTGGCGGCGCCTTTTGCGGCCATGCACTTTACGCACGAACTGGTGGAAAAGCTCGAGGACAAAGGAGTTGAACTGCTTCCGATAACGCTGCATATCGGCTGGGGAACGTTCAGGCCGGTTGAGGTTGAAGACCTTACGAAGCACCGGATGGACTCAGAAAACTACTTTATTTCCGAAGAAACCTCTGCCAAGATTAATGAAGCGCTACAGAGCAAGGATAAAAAAGTGGTTGCCTGCGGCACAACGTCTGTACGGACCATCGAAACAAGTATCACTGCCAGTGGAATCTCAAAGCCGAGCACGGGGTGGACCGACAAGTTCATTTATCCTCCCTACGACTTCAAGATCACGGAAGCTGTAATTACCAATTTTCACCGGCCGGAGTCTACCATGTTGATGCTTGGAGCCGCGTTTGCGGGCTACGATTTTCTCATGGAAGCGTATGAAGAAGCCCAGGAAAAGGATTATCGTTTCTTCGCCTTCGGAGATGCAATAATAATTCTATAGCAGTGGATTCTGTTGCACTGATTATTCCGGCTGCGGGATCGGGGGAGCGGCTGAATCGCACCACTGCCAAACCGTTTATCAGTATTGCGGGAAAAACGATCCTGGAGCACACCATCACCCGGTTTGTCCCGCTGTCTCAGGTTCGGCAGATAGTGGTGGCTACCACCCCCGAGTATGAGGATGTCGCCCGCTCGATCCTGAAACGCTCGCTGCCTGAAAATATCAGCTACGTCTGCGTGCAGGGAGGCACAGAGCGGCAGCATTCTATTTATAACGCTTTGAGGCAGACCTCAACTGTCGATTTGGTCGCTGTGCACGATGCTGTTCGCCCATTTGTCACCCAGCAGGTGATTGGGCAATGTATCAAGGCGGCTTCGGAGATTGGCGGAGCTATCGTCGGGGTGCCTGCAAAAGATACGATCAAGAAAGTGGATGAAAGCCAGCTCGTCACGGAAACGCCGGACCGACGTTGGTTGTGGCAAACCCAGACGCCCCAGATTTTTAAAAAACACGTTTTACTGGAGGCCTATGAAAGTGCTTTTAAAGAGGGTTTTATCGGGACGGATGATGCCTCCCTGGTGGAGCGGAGCGGGTACCCCGTAAAGATGGTGAAGGGCGATCGTGATAACTTTAAAATTACCTATCCTGTTGATCTGAAACTGGCCAGGCTGTTATTGGAGGAAAAAGGAAAATGAAAGATATACGAGTCGGTCATGGATACGATGTGCACAAGCTGGTGAGGGGGCGCCCGTTGGTTGTTGGCGGCGTCACTATTCCCCATGAAAAGGGGCTGGCCGGGCATTCCGATGCCGACGTACTGCTTCACGCTGTATGCGACGCCCTGCTGGGAGCGGCAGCCCTGGGCGACATCGGGCAGCAGTTTCCCGATGATGACGCCTCATTTAAAGATATTGACAGCCGTATTTTGTTGCGAAAATGCCGCGCACTGCTGCAGGAGCAACAGTTTTACGTCAGTAATGTGGATGCCACCGTCGTCGCAGAGCGTCCCAGGTTGGCTCCCCATATCACCGAGATGAGGCAGAACGTGGCCGAAGATCTGGAATCGTCGATTGGTCGGATATCGGTCAAGGCCACAACGTCGGAAGGGCTCGGTTTTGAAGGGATGGAAAAGGGCATGTCGGCATACGCAACCGTGCTGATACTTAAAGAATGATTTATGCTTGAAGAGTTTACACAAGATTTGATCCAGTGGGTTAAGGTCCTGCCGCCGATAAGTATCTACGCGGTATTTTTTGTTGTAGCGTATGTCGAAAATGTACTGCCCCCCATACCCGGCGATCTGCTGGTCGCATTTGGGGGATACCTTGCCGCCGAAAATATTATTCACCTGGTGCCGGTTTTGTTACTTACAACCGTCGCATCGGTCATTGGATTTATGACAATGTACTGGCTGGGAAGCCACTGGGGTACTCAAATTCAGCAGCAGCGTGAACGGTTCTGGATCGTAAGATTTATTCCGGTAGAGTATGTCGAAAAAGTAAGGCACTGGATGCAACGGTGGGGCCAGGGGGTAGTGTTGGCCAACCGCTTTCTGGCGGGGACCCGTTCAGTGATTTCACTCACAGCCGGCATATCGCACACACCGGTTATCCCGACCGTAGTAAGTTCTACGATAAGTTCTGTTTTGTGGAATTCAATCCTGCTCGGCTTTGGATGGATTGTCCATGAGAACTGGCGCATCATCGGAGAGTATCTGGGCATTTACAGTAGAATCATACTGGGAATTATTGCCGTAATTATTCTTATAAAAGCTGGTATGCACTATTTTAGGAAGAAAAAAAATGTCAAAAGTGATGTGTAGGTGGGAGTAAAATTTTTCGTAAAATTAATGTTGACAAAAAAAGAAACGGTTCTTAGTTTTCGAGTCTTTCGCTTAGACGTTGATAGGAGTCTGGGCTGAACCCGAAAAATGCTGTGTTCCTGTTCGGTTGAAAAGGCGGTACTGTCTTTTCAATATATTGCATTGCATGGCGTTTTTTTTCTTGTTTTATGTATGAATAAGATAGTTGGATCAGTATTTGTTAATTAAGATTTTTTGAGTTCCAACATAAGCCAGCGTAGCTCAGGGGTAGAGCAGCTGTCTTGTAAACAGCCGGTCGTCGGTTCAAATCCGGCCGCTGGCTCATGTTGGCGCCAAAGCGTCTTGTTTTTTTGACATGTTGAAACCGATTGGGGGGATACCAAAGTGGCCAACTGGGGCAGACTGTAAATCTGTTGGCGTGAGCCTTCGTAGGTTCGAATCCTACTCCCCCCACAGTACGAATTGCTGAATGTCTGAATGGTGAATGATTGAATGTGATGAAGTTTTCCATCATTCATTGGTTCAATCATTCAATAATTTCAGAAGCGGGCGTAACTCAATTGGTAGAGTGTCACCCTTCCAAGGTGAATGTTGCCGGTTCGACTCCGGTCGCCCGCTCTTTGAAAATCATTTTGCTGCAGTTAAGCCGTTATAGCTCAGGGGTAGAGCACTTCCATGGTAAGGAAGGGGTCGTCGGTTCAAATCCGACTAACGGCTCATACGCTGTTGCCAGCTCGGTTCAACTTTAGAACGTTTGTATTAATAAACATTTAACGCAAGAATATTAATCATGGCAAAAGAAACCTTTCAGCGAACGAAGCCGCATGTAAACATAGGAACGATAGGTCATGTGGATCACGGCAAGACGACCCTGACGGCGGCCAT
>NZ_JBINJE010000042.1:0-27586 GCF_043951955.1 Halalkalibaculum sp. DA384
CAACCGGCCGGGAACGAGCTGGTAAGGGGAACATCTACCATTCCCCAGCGGCTTTTTTGGTTCGTTTTTTGGCCGTACAAAAAATGAACAAGGAACGATGATAAGGAAGCCTTTATGATAAACAGGAGGTTATTTTCCCCAACCGAGGTGTCCCTTTTGGCTTGACCCAAAAGGAACCAAAAACTCAAGGCGGTGAATGGGGCACCCGCTGCAGCCTCAGCAGGCGTGGATGTTGATGGTCCGTTGCGCAAGTTGCCCGCTATCAAAACTTTCACCGGTGCAACATCCACACCCGCCTGCTTCGGCCTCCGCGCCCCATTCAAGGCCGGGAAAGACCAGGGTGTATATTTTGTAGCCCGCCCCCCTCGTCAGACAGAAATTCTTCCGGTCGGGGCATGATGCTATAACTCGTTCATATGAGATCCCCCTTCAGGACGGGTCCTCGAAATCCATAATCCATCATCCTTCATTCATAATTCTCCACTTTGCAGCATACGTGGGGAGATAATAGAAACATTACTTGCCACAATAATCCGTGCTAGATAAAACCGCGAGACTTCCTTATAATCAACTGACCTTTCACGGGGTTGTAAAGGCATTGATATATCAGCGGTATAAAAGAGCGATGATTTCTACGATCTCAACTATGTAATTATCTCCGGTGCAACCTTGTACGTGAAAGGAACGTGTTCAGGGCACATTCTCCGGTTTTAGTTCTGCCTCCCGGAAACATATTTCCACGGCAGGATTACAACAGGATTGAAGGACTTTTAAAATAAATTTATATCAAAAATAACGAAGTAGATGAATATAGCAGTCATAGGAACCGGCTACGTGGGACTCGTTTCGGGTACCTGCTTTGCCGATTCTGGAAACCACGTAACATGTGTAGATATTGACCGGGAGAAGGTTGAGCAGCTGAACAACGGGCAAATTCCGATTTATGAGCCGGGACTGGAAACGATTTTTGCCCGCAGCCGACGGGAGGGGCGCCTGCATTTTACGACCGATATCGCAGAGGCGGTACCCGATGCCGATATCGTATTCTTGTGCCTGCCCACCCCGCCGGGGGGCGACGGTCAGGCCGACCTGAGTGCGGTGATGGCGGTAGCTAAAGAGCTTGGACCTATTGTGAACAGCTATACGGTCATCGTTAATAAATCGACCGTACCGGTCGGTACCGGCGACAGGGTGGAAAAAATGATCGGCGAGCATGTCGATCCCGAGCTGTTCGATGTGGTCTCCAACCCTGAGTTTTTACGCGAGGGGGCGGCGGTTGAAGATTTTAAATATCCCGAACGCGTGGTCATCGGCACCGGCAGTGAGCAGGCCGCCGAGATTATGACCACCCTCTACGAGCCATTTGTCCGCTCGGGCAATCCTATTATTGTTATGGACCGCCGCAGTGCTGAGCTGACCAAATATGCCGCCAACGCCATGCTGGCTACCAAAATTACCTTTATGAATGAAATTGCCAATATCTGCGAGCGGGTTGGAGCCAATGTCGACCATATCCGCCGCGGCATCGGCACCGACTCGCGGATTGGCAAGCGGTTCCTGTTTGCGGGTATCGGCTACGGGGGCAGCTGTTTTCCCAAAGACGTGCAGGCGATCCACCATACGGCCGGCCAGCACGGCTACGATTTCCGGATTGTGGATTCGGTTATGAAGGTGAACAATGAGCAAAAGATCTCGATTGTCAAAAAAATGGAGGATTATTTCGGGACTGATGACTTTTCGGGCATGACCTTTGGCATATGGGGACTCAGCTTCAAACCGGAAACCGACGACATCCGTGAGGCTCCGGCGCTATATATCGCCGACGAACTCGTCAAACGGGGAGCAACCCTGCGAGCCTATGATCCGGAAGCAATCGGCACCTTTAAGCAGGCGACGACCCGGGAAGTGATCGACAACACCACCTTTGTACATGACCAAAAAGACGCCCTCGTGGGTATCAACGCGCTGGTGATCTGCACCGAATGGAACGAGTTTCGTCGTCCCACGATCGATGGACTGGAAGGATGGATTGAGGCCGATGACCCGGTTATTTTTGACGGCCGTAATCTCTATGACCTTGAACGGGCTCGTAAAGCCGGCATCACCTACATCAGTGTTGGGCGCCCGGCAGTTGGGACTAAAGAGCTGGAGCCGGCAGATTAGACTATCGACTAACTGTAGAATTGTCTAACTGTAGAATTGATAAATGAGTCAAGATTTCTACACATATTCTTTTGAGAAGTTAGAAGTCTGGCAGTTAGCTCGGCAATTAAGGAAGGATATATATAAAGTAAGCAGTCAATTTCCCAAAGAAGAATTATTTGGTTTGACAAGTCAAGTTAGGAGATCCACAAATAGTATCTGTGATAATTTAGCAGAGGGATCTGGTAGAGCGACTAATATTGATAAAGCAAAGTATACCAATATGTCATACACCAGTGCCTTGGAAACTATTAACCATCTAATTGGAGCATATGATCTTAACTATATTGATAACCAAAAATATACTCAACTTCGCAAACAACTAGATGAAATTGTGAATAAATTAAATGCTCTATATAAATATCAATTGAAGAGTGAAGAAAGTCTAAAGGAAAGGCTATAGCTTTATTGAAATTAAAAAATAATTATTGTTGATTTTTTGTTTTCGACAGTTCTACAATTCTACACTTCTACAAGTGTAAATAATTAAAGCCAAAGCATTTTGACAACCACTAATACAACCCAAAGCTCTGAAAGACCACGTGCCCTCATCACCGGCGGGGCCGGATTCCTTGGCTCGCACCTGTGTGACCGGTATATAAAAGAAGGGTATGAAGTTATCTGTATGGATAACCTGTCGACTGGCACGGCCGACAATATTGGTCACCTGATCGGGAATAAGCAGTTCACCTTTGTCAACTACGATGTAACCAACTATATCCATGTGAACGGTGATCTGGACCTGATCCTTCATTTTGCGTCTCCGGCTTCGCCCGTTGACTACCTGGAGATGCCGATTCAAACCCTGAAGGTAGGGTCTCTGGGGACTCACAAGGCGTTGGGACTGGCCAAGGAGAAAGGCGCCCGGTTTTTGCTGGCCTCCACCAGCGAGGTGTATGGCGATCCGCTGATTCATCCCCAAAGCGAAGATTACTGGGGCAATGTGAACCCCATCGGCCAGCGTGGAGTTTATGACGAAGCCAAACGGTTTGCCGAGGCGATGGCGATGGCATACCACCGCTACCACGGGGTGGAAACCCGGATTGTACGTATTTTTAATACCTACGGGACCCGCATGCGCATACACGACGGACGGGCGCTGCCCACCTTCATGCGTCAGGCCCTGAGCGGGCAGCCGCTGACGGTCTATGGAGACGGCTCGCAGACGCGGTCGTTTACCTACGTTGACGACCTGGTGGAAGGGATTTACAGGTTGTCGCAGAGCGACTATTCTGATCCTGTGAACATCGGAAATCCGCAGGAGGTTAGTATCCTGGAGTTTGCAAATGAAATTATTGAGCTCACCGGCAGCGACAGCGAGATCATTTTTGAGGAGTTGCCCAAAGATGACCCGCAGGTGCGCCAGCCTGATATCAGCCGGGCACAGGAGATCCTGGAGTGGGAGCCGCAGTATTCGCGCAGCGAAGGTTTGTCCAAGACGTTGGCATATTTTAAGGAAAAAGTGCAGGTATAAGGAACGAGGAGCGCGCGGGCGATGACCTTGCAAAATGAGCTTCTACACGCAGATTACCAACAACCCGTTTTGTCAGGCTAAAAGAGGCTACCATCTTTTATCGAATAAGATGGTATCTTTTTCTCCATAAGATGGTATCTTTTTCTCCATAAGATGGTATCTTTTTTCACAGGAGTCATTACCCCGGATATTTAGCCCGGATTTCTCACGAGTATTTTGAATAATCATGGGGGGCTTTGGCTTTGAAAAATCCTCAATCCCTCGTTCTGAGGGAGTTGTACTCCCGTTTAACAAGGTCATAAGGTCGGTGGTACAACCCACCTCCCAACAAAATAGCAGGTTCTGCAAAGGTTCCTGAAAACCAATAGCAAAATTACAGGCGTTGACTTTTTGAGTTCGTTTTTGTTCACACAAAACGGTCTCCCTCTGTCACGGAGGCAAAATTACTCTTCATCCACCTGTGGTTCCGCATCAAAATAGTCGGCCGGGAAACGGATACTCCAGATTCCCCGCAACTCACCAAGCGAAAACCCGGTCGCTTCATCCTCGGGATAAAGTTCCCGGATAACCTGCAGATCCGGCTTGGCAATATCGGTGGCGGGCTGTCCGTGACAGTTCAGGCAGAGCGGTCCGGCAATACGTATGGGAGCGTGATAGGAGATTGTTGAGCCGGAGGTATAAATAACCGGTTTCAAATCCCGGCCGGCTTCAATTTCCGACAAGTATTGTTGGATGGTTTGCAGTTCCAGGGAGTCGGCCCGGTTGGAAGGGTTGCGCGGTCGATGAGACGCTCTTCGAAGCTCAATGTCAAAGTGCGTGGAAAGAGAATCGGTCAGCGGCATCGCCTCGATATTGCAAAAACGGAGGGCGTTTTCCACGCCTCCCTCCGCCATCGCCTGCTGCAGGTTGGAACTCAGAGTTTTGAACGCCGCCTGGCTGATCATCTGTCCTTCAGATACCACAGCGGAGCTATCGATCGATATATCCCGGTTTGCTGGATGCTGACCCGGTTCTCCACCGCAGCCGATTAGAGCGAGGGTAAGTACTGCCGTAAAGAATATTGAATATCGCATTTGCGTCTCCTTTCAGTGTTAACGGTATGTCCTAAGAATACAGTAAGTGGATTGCCGGAAAACCCGAGGAATGATGAAACCGCTGTAGTAAAATACCTTACACCATAAAGCGGATATTATGAAAACGCCTCACAGTTCCCAGATATGATCAAACGGCATCTTGCATTGACGGGCGGTTTTTTCAACTGCATTTTTATTCCCGTACGAAGTGACAAGGATGAGGGCGGAGTTCCATTTTTTGATTGCAAATTCATGCAACAGTTTCAACGGCTCCTGCAGCCGGATTAGATCAAGGCCATTGTCACAGACCAGTTCAAAGTAATAGACGAATCCGTTTTTCTGGGCGACAACCGACGGGGTGTAGGGTCGAATGTTGGCGGGAAAAGTGATCTGGTCGGGATCGGAGTAGATGGTATGCGATTTTACCCGGATATCTGAAAATTTCAGTTTGTTAAGCAGACGGATGAGATTCTCCGTCAGGTATCGCTGCTCTTTAAACTCTCTTCCTGTTTCCATGATGCCATGATGACCGTTCTTGATTTAGGAATCCTCCTGCAATCTCCCGATCAGCTAAAGCGGCAAGGATAGTGGCAGTATTGCAAGTATGGCACCAATATATAAAAATGAAATGTAACCTGTTTCCCCGAAGGGGGTATTTATTTTTTGCTATACAGAAAATGGACAAGGAAGGATGGTTAGGAAGCCTCAATAAGAAAAAGGAGCAGTTGTCTACAATAGAGTTGTGAGGCTGTCCAAAAAGTCAAGTCCAACAATCAGATTCCTAAAAAAATAAGGCACATGATTCCAATTGATTGGTCAATCCTCCTGTCCTCCTTCTCCAAGAGGAACTCTTGGATTGCGATATTGCTCAAGATACAATATAGGCACTTTTGAAGTCCCTCTAGAGAAGAGGGATTTAGGGAGATTGATATCACCTTAATTATTAAGGCAATCATTTCCTGGTTTGGACTTTTTGGACAGCCTCACGAAAAAAATCAAGGCGGTGAATGGGGCACCCGCTGCAGCCTGTGCAGGCGTGGATGTTGATGGTGGTCCGTCACGCTGGTTGCCCGCTATCAAGGTTCTCACCGGTGCAACATCCACAAACGCCTGCTTCGGCTTCTGCGCCCCATTCAAGGCCGGGAAGACCAGGTTTGCAATTTTTAGCTCATGCTCCTGTACTCAAATAAACCGTCATTGGTTTTATCTTTAATTATTCATTCTTCATCCCCCTGCACCCCCTTCGAACATCATTTACCGCTTTTCAATCATAACTGCCACAAGGGGGAAAGACCCGTGCTCTTCTTCCCGGTACCCCTTCGAGATTCATCATTTTTAATTCTTCATTCATAATTCCCATCCTCCGGCGGCGATTTTTTAGGTTCGTTTTTTCATCGATGAGAAAATGAACAGGGAGGGACGGTTAGGAAGCCCCCAAAAGAAAATTGTACCAGTTTTTTTAAAAAGAGTTGTTCCTTTTATCTTGATCTTAAAGGAACAAAAAATAAGACCGAAAAGGCACAGCCATAAAATGATTTTGGATCATCCTGGTCCCGCGTTGAGGTTATTTACCTTCGAAAGCCTCCTTTAATTTCCAGATCTCTATTTTTTTCATTTGCAGCATCGCCTGCATGGCGCGTTTGGCTTTTTCGGAATCGTCAGCATTTAGCATTTCGTTCATCCCCTCCGGAACCACCAGCCACGAAATACCGAATTTATCCTTCAGCCAGCCACACTGTTCGGCGTTGGGATCGGCGGAGAGGACGATTTTTTACCCGTGCACATCATCCAGTGTTCCCAGGGAAAGTTGCCATGTCAGTCCATATTTATCCTGCGTCAACGGGGTCATGGGGGCGTGCCGACCGATTATGTTTTCTACCTGCACGAGATCAGCCAATAAGGGATTTGACCAAGCGTGGGCAGCGGTATTGAAATATTATCCAGCTTTCTCGATTCGAGAACTATGACTATATACATTAAATCGTTTATCACGCAGAAAGCCCACCAACGTAATACCCTTTTCTTTCGCTAATTCCACAGCCAGGCTCGACGGAGCACCAACTGCAATGATAATTGGGATCCCCGCCTGGACCGATTTTTGTACAAGTTCATAGCTCACCCTGCCACTCAGAAAAACCAGGGTGTTTTGCAGCGGCACCAGGTTCTTGCTCAGTGCAGCTCCCACCACCTTGTCCAGGGCATTGTGGCGGCCGATATCTTCACGTAAAAGGAGCAGTTCTCCATCAAAATTAAACAGGGCAGAGGCATGGAGTCCACCGGTATGGCGAAATACCGTTTGCTCCTTCTCCAGGACATCATTCAGCCGCTGGATCGTCTGGATATCCACCTTTTGGGAAGATTTCTGATTCAGGCTGCCATGGTTACAGGTGATGGCATCAATGGCGCTTTTCCCACATACTCCGCAACTGGAGGTGGTCATGAAATGGCGTTCCAGGTTTTGCATGTCAAAAGAGACCTGGGAGGCGAGCTTGACGATCACCACATTGCCCTGTTCCTCCTCCTTCACCGTGTGGCAGTGGCGGATGGTGTGGATGTCATCGAGCCCGGTTATCACGTTTTCAGCGAGCAGGAACCCCGCCGCCAGTTCAAAGTCGTTCCCGGGCGTGCGCATGGTCACGGCCAGGGACTCCTCCTGCCACTGGCCCTGCTGTTTGAACTGGAGTCGAATCTGTAGTGGTTCCTCCACAGCGACCAAATCGTCAACCTGATCACAGGTCTCTCCTTTAACGCGGTCTACCGAGACTACTGATACTTGTGATTTAGTCGATATCATGACGCCGAAGGTTGTATACTTACCTCTACAAACTTGGAGGAAGGGCAGAGGCTTTCCGGTGATTTGTTGTCGATTGCCACCAGCACATTCCCTTCCGGGAAGTACATCCCGATGCATCCCTCAGAAATATCATACGGAACAACCTGGAAGTCAGTGATGGAACGTTCTTCACCATTAAAATAGCTGGTTATGTCAACATAGTCTTTGGCTTCCAGACCGAGCTCTTCCATATCATTCCGGTTCATCATGATCACCTCGCGCGAGTTCTCGATACCGCGATACCGGTCGCTGTAGCCATAGATGGTGGTGTTGAACTGATCGTGGCTCCGCATGGTCATCAGGATGAAATGGCCCGGCGCGATTTCGTTGTTGGGCACGGGATTGACCGTCAGGTGTGCCTTCCCGTTGTCGGTTTCGAATCGGCCTTCTCGGGCACCATTCGGCAGGTAGAAGCCCCCGGGCTGCTGAATGCGGGTGTTGTAATCTTCAAACCCGTCAATGACTTCTTCGATTTTATCACGGATCAGGTTGTAATCTTCCGCATAGGCAGCCCAGTCTGTGTTGCTTTTACCATTCAACGTAGCTTCAGCCAATCCACAGATGATCGAGGGTTCGCTCTTCAGGTGCTCGGAAGCGGGCTCCAGGTTGCCCTGCGACATCCGGATACGGCCGGCGGTATCTTCGGTGGTTACAAACTGGCGTCCCCTGGATGTTTCATCAATCTCCGTTCGTCCCAGGCAGGGCAGGATCAAGGCCTGTTTGCCGTGTACAACGTGACTGCGGTTCAGTTTTGTAGAAATATGGGCCGTAAGCTCGCATTTCTGCATAGCCTCAAATACCAGGTTGGTATCCGGGGTCGCCAGGGTGAAATTGCCGCCCAGCCCCAGAAAGAATTTAGCCTTGTTCTCGGCCATCGCTTTCACGGCATCCACGGCGGCTACGCCGTGTTTGCGCGGCGGATCAAAGTCGAACGCCTTCCCGAGGCGGTCTAAAAAAGCATCCGGCATCTGTTCCCATATGCCCATCGTGCGATCGCCCTGTACATTGCTGTGACCACGGACCGGCAGGGTACCGGCGCCCGTTTTACCGATGGAGCCTTTGAGCAACAGCAGGTTGACGAACTCCCGGATCGTATCCTCCCCGTTTTTATGCTGGGTGATGCCCATCGCCCAGGCGATGATGATCTTTTTGTTGTCCCGGATCATGGCCGCCGCTTCATGGACCTTGTCGGCCGACACCCCGCTGGCCTTGATCAGGGCGGCCAGTGATTCATTTTCGAGCGATGCCATGAGCTCATCATACCCGTCGGTATGGTTCCTGATGAAGTCATGGTCAAAGATCGTGCCCCCGGATTTCTTATCCTCTTCATGCAGTATTTTGATGATCGCCTTCATGAGTGCGACGTCCCCGTTGATTTCGACCTGCAGGTAGAGGTCCTGTAGTTTGGTGGGCTTGCCCAGCCACTCCCACGGCTTCTGGGGATGGCGGAATCCCATGAATCCCGCTTCAGGCATCGGGTTTACGGCGATGATCTTGCCGCCGTTCTTTTTGAGTTTCTGTAGCTCGGTAAGCATGCGCGGGGCATTGGTGCCCGGGTTTTGACCGATAATCATCAGCACATCTGCTTCCTGGATATCATTCAGGGTGACCGATGCCTTGCCGATGCCGGTGGTTTCCCCAAGAGCCTTCCCGGAGGCTTCGTGGCACATGTTGGAGCAGTCGGGCAGGTTGTTGGTTCCAAACTGGCGTACAAAATTCTGGTACATAAATGCCGCTTCGTTGCTGCTGCGGCCCGAAGTATAGAAAATAGCCTCGTCCGGGGAGTCGAGACTATTGAGCTGTTCCGCCATCAACTCAAAAGCTCTTTTCCAGGATATCTCTTCATAGTGTGCGGCGCCCTCCCGCAATACCATCGGTGTGGTGAGTCGCCCCTGCTTTTCCAGCCAGTGATTGGATTTTTCCCGGAGCTCTTCTACACTGTATTCTTCGAAAAAAGCGGGTCCAATTGTTTTGCGCGTCGCCTCCCAGGCAATCGCTTTGGCCCCATTTTCACAGTATTCGGCTATTTTTGACCGGTCATCCGGGTCGGGATCAGGCCAGGCACAGCTGGGACAGTCACAGCCCTCCACCTGGTTGAGCTTGAACAGGGTTTGCAGCCCCTCTTTCAGTTTCATGTTTTCCAGCACCCGACTGCCCGTTGATTTGATCGCCGGAAACCCGACAGCTGTATCCTTTATCTTTTTTATCTCTACTTTTCTTTTCTTCTCCATAACAATCTCATTTTTTGGTAATGGGCTCCCCAATCCCAAACCTTGTTATTAGTGTAATGAATCGAAAAAACGTAAACTACCCTGAGTTCGACATAATTGTCTCAACCGGATGCCTGTTTGCCTTCAAATGGCAGGGAAACAGTGAGGCTCTCCAAAAAGTCAAGTCCAACAATCAGATTCCTAAAAAATAAGGCACATGATTCCAATTGATCGGTCAATCCTCCTGTCCTCCTTCTCCAAGGAGGAACTCTTGGATTGCGATATTGCTCAAGATACAATATAGGCACTTTTGAAGTCCCTCTTGGAGAAGAGGGATTTAGGGAGATTGATATCACCTTAATTATTAAGGCACTCATTTCCTGGTTTGGACTTTTTGGACAGCCTCGGATGTAGTACCCCTTTGTTGGGAGGAGGTTGTACCACAAACCTCACATGTTCGTTAACCGGGAGTACAACTCCCTCCGAACTTTAGCAAAGGTCCCATTTAGTGACTGCTGCCTTTCAAAATTCTGAAAATGTGAAAGAGCGGCGGGAAAACGGCATCCATCGATTCTTTGGCCCCGTTGGTAGAGCCGGGCAACGCCAGCAGGAGGCTGTCCCCGATGGTTCCGGCCACGCTCCTGGAAAGCATGGCATAGGGCATGCGGTCCTGTCCATAGCTTCGAATTGCCTCTTCGATGCCGGGCACTCTTCGTTCAATCAGCTCGGAGACCGCTTCGGGCGTGACATCCCGTTTTGAGAGGCCGGTCCCGCCGGTAAAGATTATGAGCCGGCATCCCTGCTTTCTGAGATCATGAACCTTCTGCTGGATTTTATCCTTTTCATCGGGAATGATGCTGTAGTCGGCAATTGTGAGATCATATTCCTCCAGTTTATCGATAATGGCCTTTCCCGCCTTGTCCTCCTTCTTGCCGGCCGAAATGGAATCGGAGCATACGACGATCCCGGCTTTAAATGAGGACCGTACAGGATCACTGAAATCGGATGACCCGCCACTTTTTTGAAGCAATTTTATATGTTGAATCTCCACCTGTTTGTCAACGGGTTTCAGCATGTCGTAGATGGTCAATGCCACTACCGACGCCCCGTGCATCGCTTCCACCTCGACGCCGGTTTTATAAATTGTTTTGACGCTCATATGGATGGCGATTTCGAGTCCTTCAATAGAAAATTCTACTGTGGTTGCTTCAACCGGCAGGGGATGGCAGTCGGGGATCATGTCACTTGTCCGTTTTACGGCAAAAAGCCCGGCTGTTTTAGCCACTTCAAAGACATCTCCTTTCGGAATCTCCTTGTCTTTAACGGCCTCTATTGTATCACTTTTTCCGACTTTTACAATAGCCTGGGCGGTGGCAGTTCGCAGTGTGTTAATTTTAGACGTTATGTCAACCATATGAGGGATTAATCTTTCATGGGGGAGTTAACTAAATAATTTGAAACCGATTACAGATGTTTTGCAATGATATCTTTAAATAGTCTGCCAATGCATGCAAAAAAAGGTGGCATGACAGTGAATAATTGGGAAAAAAGTTTTTGCTTTAATACCAATTATTGAATGGCATTTTGAATTTGATAGAAAACTGATGCCGGTGGAGCCAGGTATGGAAAAATTACTGTGCATTTCTTTTACTTTGCTGGTGATAATCAGGCAGAAAACACTCCTTGCAAAGTATTGGTCTGCTCCTGAAGACCTGGTTTCCCCTGTCAACTGATCTTCAAGTTCTGAACATTAATTAAAAGAATAGTATTAAAAAATTACGACATCAAAAATAATTTTATTGGTTTTTGGATCTTCAGCAGTTGTACCCACCCAAAAGGATTCAGCTGTTACCTGCATCTCGTAAATTCTCGAAATCTTCTTGCGTATTGATGTTTCTAAGAGTGTAAGCTTTCTCTTCTGGCAGAATCACTGTTTTGACCTTCATTGCTGAAACGGCAGCTTGAAGCTTTAATTTATCTTGCTCCAAACGATCCAGAAATGGGCCTTCGCAGCTTTTTTTATACATCGCCACCAACGGTATCTCACGGGATCCGTCTGATAGCTGGACAATGTCATATTTCTCTTCATCATGGGCGATCAATTGGTGCAACGTGTTGGTCGTTATGAGTGGCACATCGCAGCTAACTATGATGTTCCGATATCCATCAGAATTGGATAGCCCGGTGTATATTCCACCCAGTGGTCCCCGATCCTCCAGAACATCCTGATAAACGCGCAACCCAAACTGTTTATATTTGTCAGAGTTTGAAACGATGAATAACTCATCAACGAGAGGATCCAGGGCCTCAATAATATGTTCGGTAAACGTTTGTCCTTTCCAAATCATCAAGCCTTTGTCCTGGCCCATCCTGGAGCTTTTTCCTCCGGCAAGTATGATTCCGGTAACTGTATTCATCGTATCCATTCCTTTAAAAACAGTTTAAAACTTCTGAAAGCTATATTTGGTCAGGTATAAACCCCAGGTGTCGATTAATTTGTTCTGACTGGCAATAGAATGGTATCTACTTCGTCCCCCTCTTTTACCACGACTTGATCAGGTGAAAGATAAACAAGTGCGTCAGCTATGGAAAAGGTATGCAGCATGGCGGAGCTCTGTCCCTCAAGAATTTCAACCGTATTATTATTTTTCAACTTGGCTTTCAGGAAAAGGGCTCTGCCTTCTTTTTTTGTAACAGCGCTGGAAATTCTACGCTTCTTTCGTTTAAGATGGGATTCAGTATATCCCAGGAAATGCCTGACAGCCGGTAGAACATAGATGTAGAACCCGGTCAGGCATGAAGCTGGATTACCTGGTAGTGCAAAAACCAGGGTGTCACTCTTTTTGCCAGCATAGATAGGTTTACCGGGTTTTTGAGCCACTTTGTAAAAAAGTTCATTTACGCCCAGCTCGTTCACTGCCTGGCCTGCAAAATCATAGTCTCCCACTGAAATACCACCCGTTATAATTACAATATCACTACGGGAAATTGCCTTTTTTATCTCCTGTTTCGTCGTCTCGAATTCATCTCTCACATGCTTTTTGGTCACTTGAGTAATGCCTTCCGAGGCCAGCGCAGCCTTTAACTGTGCTGAATTACTCTCATAAATTTGACCATGTTGCAGGTCATTTCCGGGGTATACGAGTTCATCTCCAGAAACCAGGATACTGATACGAGGTTTTTGATATACAGAAATTTTTTCAATTCCCATGGCAGACAGGAATCCCACTGCTGCGGGAGTGAGAGCGGTTCCCCTGGAGAGAGCCAAATCTCCTTTCATGATCTGTTCACCGCCCGGCCGTATATTATCATACTCCTCCACATCAGTTACATGAATGGTTGATCCATTTTGTTGTACCTTTTCCTGCATCACAACAGCATTGGCACCCTCCGGAATTGCGGCACCTGTAAAAATTCGAGCGGCTTGCCCTGCCTCCAGCCTGAGGTCGTGTTGCTCACCCGCTGCCACGTCAGCAATCACGGTGTATGTGGGTGAGCATCCGATTGCTACAGCATATCCATCCATCGCAGACTGGTCAAAAGGAGGGAGATTTACAGGAGCATATACATCTTCTGATAAAATGTGGCCAACTGCCGACGAAAGCGATACCTGGTGTACCGGTCCCTTATTCAGGTTATTATTCAAGGTAGCTATAGCTTGTTTTACTGGAATCATTTATTACAAAGGATTAAACAAGATTCGAAGATCTGCTTCAATATTATTGGGCTACATGAATAGAATCTTAAAAATTTGATATTAGCCATTATTTAACTATGTTGAAAATTAGCAACAAAATTATTGCCTAGCTCATCTAGACCAGGGATAGATAACATATAAAGGATTCAAGGCGAAATTAGGGGATTTCACCTTGGTGACAGTACTCAAAATATCTGGTTACCGATATGGGAAAAGGGAAGGCAAAAAGTACGATCTGGTCGGAATTTGTAAATGGCAATAATCAGAAGAAATCCTATAAGGATCTTTTCGATGCCTATTATGATGGGTTGTACGGGTACGGGACAAAAATATGCCAGAGGCCGGAAGTTGTAAAAGACTGTATTCAAGATCTATTCCAAAATGTGTGGGAGAGAAGGGGCGAGCTGGACCATATCGATTCTCCGAATGTCTATCTCTTTGTTTCACTGCGGCGAAAAATTCTGAAAAAGCTAAAAAAGAATAAAAAAATCGGTGATCTCAGTGAGTTGGATCCAAATATTTTTATTGAGTTCAGCAGGGAAGATTTGATAATTACCGATGAGATAAAGCATAAAAACAAAGACAAGCTTCAAAAAGCTCTCAATAAGCTACCCGAGCGACAAAAAGAAGTTATCCTTCTTCACTTTTTCAATGGGATGAGTTACGGTGAAATCGAAGAGATTTTATCCATAAACAGGCAATCGGTTTATAATCATATTTACCGAGCCATGGAGACGTTGCGATCGCTTCTTGATAATGAAATCATGAAGCTCGTCATATCAATGATGCTTTCCTTTATTTCATACTCCCATTTTTTTATTGGCTGAGTTACTGTTTCTCCCGGTAAGAGACACTATTATTTTATTGCAAAGTTTTTTAGCAGGCTGTTTTTCCACTTCTTCTGAGATTCCTGGACTGGTATCATGTTTTTAATTTTTAAAGAAATGAGTAGAAAAGAACGGATTGATACTCTCCTTCAATGAGTAAAGTGGATTTATTCACTGTTCCAATGGACTCAAAACTCTTATCAATTCTCTTGAAAACTACTCGGCATAGGGAAATCATCAAATTTCTGGAGCACTGATGCCTAAAGTTAAACTGGTACTTGTATATGTCTGTGTTGCGCTCCTTCTTGCCGTGTGTAAAAGAGATGCAGATCCGGCCGAGCAGGCATACACCACTGGCAGTTCCAGTACAGGAGCTCCACAGGAAGAATTTCACGATTGGACTCCAGTAGAGCCAGGAAATTCCGGCGAAACCGGCTTTCAAAAGCTGGAATCTTCAGAGACCGGCATTGAGTTTACGCATCGCGTGACCCAGGAGGAGATCAGCCAAAACCGCTTCCTGCTGGATGGGACCGGGGTGGCCACCGCGGATGTGGACGGGGATGGCTTGACAGATATCTATTTTTCGCAGATGAACGGCCCCAACAAGCTCTACAGGAATCTTGGGGGATTCCAGTTTGAAGATATTACGGAACAGGCCGGGGTGGCCCACTCCGGGAATTACAGTACGGGCACGCTCTTTGCCGACGTAAACGGGGATGGCAGCCCGGACCTGCTTGTTGCCACCGTGGACGGGGAAAATGCGGTGTATATCAATAATGGAGAGGGGAGATTTGAGCTCAAAAAAGACAGCAGACTCAAACCCGGCAGCGGCTCCACCACCATGACCATGGCCGATATTGACGGGGATGGTGATCTAGACCTGTATATAGCGTACTACCGGGAAAAGAGGGTCTATGACCTGTTTGACGAGAAAGAACTGCGGCCCACCAATATTTTGAGAAGGGTGGACGACGGGACAAACCCGGGCAACATGCAGTTTGAATTCAACGAACCGTTCGGGCAGTATTACGATATTATTTACCGGAAAAATAAAAATCCCACTGTGGTTGAGATAGGCGAACCGAACAAGCTCTATATAAATGACGGTTCGGGGCAGTTTACTGAAGTCACCAGCGAAAAGGGGCGTTTCCTGAAGGCAAATGGAGAACCGTTTACCCTCAAACCGGAATGGAGTCTAACGGCCAGGTTCCAGGATATCAACGGGGATCAGCACCCCGACCTCTACATCTGCAACGACTATTTTAGCCCCGACCGGATCTGGATCAACCAGGGTAATGGCACGTTCCGGGAAATGGATCCAAACGGCATTCGGAAATTCAGTTACTCGGCCATGGGGGTCGATATTTCCGATATCAACCGGGACGGTCACGCCGACTTTTTTGTAACCGATATGCTGAGCCCCGACTACATGATGCAGGCCAGCCAAAATGTTTCCAAAGAGAAGCGGCCCGCCATGATTACCAATGCCTCCTACCAGCCGCAGTATATGCACAACACCATGTACCTGAACCGGGGGGACAACACCTTCCGGGAGATCGCCTACTACAGCGGCGTTGAAGCGTCCGGGTGGTCGTGGGCTACCCGCTTTATGGATATCGACCTGGATGGGTATGAGGATCTGATTATAAATACCGGGTACCCGTATGATGCCATGGATATGGATTTTATCCGCAACAAGGGACAGTACGAGGCGGTAAACCTGGAGAAAGCAGCCCCAAAACTGGACCTGCGCAACCAGATCTTCCGGAATAATGGGGATCTGACATTCTCAGAACAGGGCGAGCAATGGGGTTTTAATGAAACAGACGTCTCCTACGGGCTGGCCACTGCCGATTTTGACAATGACGGGGATCTGGACGTGGTAACAACGCGCTTCAGGGCTGAACCTGCAATCTTTAAAAATAAAAGCGCTGCACCCCGGATCAGCGTTCGCTTGCATGGGCAGTCACCAAATACACAGGGAATCGGGGCCAGGGTTATACTCGAGGGAGGTCCGGTGACACAATCCAAAGATCTCGTGGCGGGCGGCGACTATCTTTCCGGTTCTGACCCGCGAGTTACCTTTGCAGCAGATCCGGGCAACGGGGATCATACCCTTGTCGTAAAATGGCCCGGTGGTAAAACAACTAAAGTGGAACATGTGGCCGCCAACCGGATTTATGATATTTACGAGCCTGAAGAGCGAGAATCCCGTTCAACGCCTGAATCCGGGAATGAAGTTCAGCAACCGGTGTTTGAAGATATTTCTGCCCGTGTAGGTCACCGCCATACCAGTGATTCCCATGATGATTTTGAGCGACAGCCCCTGCTCCCGTTCAAGTTAAGCGCGGAAGGACCCGGTGTCACGTGGATTGACTATGACATGGATGGAGATGATGATCTGTTTATTGGAGGCAACTCCACCGACAAACTGAGTGTATATGAAAATCGGGGTAACGGGCAATTTAACAGGATAGAACTGGCCGGCAAGGAGGCCCTGAGCCCGGGCGTATCTACTTCAATTTTGGGTTGGCCCACAGCTGAACATTTTAATATGGTGATCGGGAATTCTGATTATCAGCTGAGCAGTGGCCGAGGTTCTATACCCGCCGGATTTCGGTTTATGGTTGGCCGGGATGGTTCCGGCAAGTTGCAGAATATTCCGGGTATCAACGCTTCGGCCGGTCCTGTTGCAGTCGCCGATTATGATTCAGATGGTGATTTGGATCTGTTTGTCGGCGGACGGGTGATACCGGGTCTGTATCCCCTGAGCGGAAATTCTGTGTTGTTCAGCAACGAAAATGGCCGTTTTGTTGAGGACGAATCCCAGGGGAGGACGTTCAATAAAATCGGAATGGTGACCGGGGCCGTGTTCACCGATTATGATGCAGATGGTGATCCGGACCTTATTATAAGCACTGAATGGGGTCCGGTTAAGCTGTTTGAGAATCAAGATGGTACATTCAGCGATATAACCGAAGCCACGGGGCTAGGCAAGTATTCAGGTCGCTGGAGCAGTGTGGCCACCGGTGATTTCAACAATGACGGGCTCATCGATATCGTGGCCACCAACCTGGGCGAAAACTCTCCCTACCAGCTTCGGACTGATCATCCGCTCAAAATATACCACAACGATTTCAACAACGATGGGAGTATGGAGATGATCGAGGCTCGCTACGACGTGCCGATGGAAGCGTACATCCCGATGCGCAAGCTATACGAGTACTCGGTCTTCGGCTCCATTGTATCGGGTCCCGTTAACTCGTACGAGCAATACGCCGGTCAGTCACTGCAGCAACTGCTGGGCACTCCCCTCAGTCAACTTCCCTCCAAAGAGGTCAATACGCTCAAGCATATGGTATTCCTGAATACCGGTGATGGTTTTGAAGCTCATCCACTGCCCACGGAAACACAGTTTACCACCGGTAATGGAATTGTTGTAGCCGATTACAACAACGACGGCAGTGAGGATCTGTTCATGACGCAGAACTACTTTGATGTTCCCGAAGGTTTCCCCCGGCAGGATGCCGGTCGGGGTATACTGTTAAAGGGAGATGGAACGGGCCGTTTTGTCCCGGTTGGCGGTCCGGAAAGCGGGATTAAAATATATGGCCAGCAGCGGGGAGCGGCGTTCAGTGATTTCAACAAGGATGGCAAAGTCGATCTGGCGGTTGCCCAGCGCGATTCAACAACGAAGCTGTACATGAACCGCGTCAGCAGGCCGGGTATTCGTGTAGAACTACAGGGACCCGGGCAAAACCAGGCCGGCATCGGCACGACACTGCGAGTAGTCTATGATGATGGAACCAAAGGTCCCCTGCGGGAAGTGCAGGCCGGAACAGGGCATTACTCCATGAACAGCCTGGTCGCTGTTTTGGGCACCCATCCTGAGAAGCAAGCTATTCAGCTTGAAGTCCACTGGTTTGACGGGGAGGAGTCCAGTATTTCGCTTGAGTCCCAAAAGAAGAACTACAGAATTTTGTATCCATCCCTGTAGTATATCATCTAAAACTGGTTATGTGATATATCTCAGCTTAAGACCAACCAGTTTGTAAGGCAGATTACAGTTTTGCCATATCTTTCCGATTTATTCAGGTTGAAAAAACTGGAAAACCTGGATGGAAAGACCGTTCAACGAGAGTAAATATAAAGGGTTCCAGTCGTTGCCCTATTCATTTGAGATTGTTTTATCTGGTATCTGCTTTACCAAAAATAAATTAAAAAAGATTGAGTAGATGCCGGATAAGCTTAGCTCTCCTTTATTGAGTTGCAGTCATAGATTAATGCCCAGAATCAAATAACGTTAACAAGTGGAAGAACAAGACTATACCGTCGCAGAACTCATCCATAACGATTCGTTTCGGCGGATTATAGATGGAACTGCCAGCGCCGAAGAAAAAGAGTATTGGAACCGATGGATGGAGGCCTCAGAGGTCAATCGGCAAAAAGTGCAGCAGGCGATGTCAGAAATTGCAGGATTTAAGTTTGCAAAATCGGCCGAGTCGGATAAAGAGCGTCAATGGGAGCGTCTTTACAATAAAACGATTAAAAACAAAGATAAATACAAGCGTAAAACCTCCAATAACAGTGCCCGGGTTCAATGGATGTTCAGGGCCGTAGCTGCGGTGCTCCTGATTGCTGTTGTAGGGATCGGAGTTTATTACTATGAGATTTCAAATCAATCTACTGAGCTGGCCCAAATATCGAAACTCGAGTCTGTTTCAACCGATGCCGGTCAGCAGAAAATTTTACGATTCACCAATGGGGACAAGGAAGCAAAGATTGTGATGAATGGTAATTCCACGATTACCTATGATGTGGGATTACTGGAAAACGAACCTATCAATGTTGAACTGCACGGCGAGGCGTTTTTTGATGTGGAAAAGGGATTCGCTGAATCTCCTCCGGCCTTTTCGGTTACCACTCCGGATGGAGTAATTGAGGATATCGGCACTGAATTTATGGTCACTGTTGATCCCAATTTGTCCCGTGTGGTACTGCAGGAGGGTATGGTAAATGTTCGAGCTGTGAGTGGTACTACCGTAGTTCAAGATTTTGACGTTGCCAGGGGAGAAATGATTGAGTTTACCAGCCAGGAAATTCTGACTAAATCCAAGGTGAATTCAAGTTTTTACACTTCATGGGCAACGGGTCAGGTAGAGTTTGATCAGACAAAGATAAGTGCGTTCGCAAGATTCATCGAGAGTAGATATGGAGCTACAGTAAAAATTGTAGATCCGGATTTAGCTGATGCTACCATTGATGGTGCCGCGTATTTCAGATCACTGGAAGAGCTGGCGCGATCGGTCTCTGATGTTATGGAGATTCCGGTATTCCAGTCCGCTTCAGGAGATACCATCTTTATCGGGCGACAATATGGTGGCTGATTAACGTGAATTATAAACGAGGCAATTATAACAAGTGGAAAATAGGATACAATTATGAAATCAATAAAGCTCCAGGTAACGAAAGTGGCTATACTTGCTTTCGGCTTATGTTTAGTGGGAAGTGTGGGATTAGCACAAAATGGAAATTTAATTTTTGTAGAATCACAACAGTCGAATAAGCTAGAGGTAGAACGTGGTTCATCTCTTAAAGAAGCCCTGCAGCTAATTGAAAGTGAATTTGACGTTGTTTTTCTGTACGGAACGCAAACAGTACAGGGAAAACGGGTTGGCAAAGACTACAGGTTGTCCGACAATTTTCGGGAGGCTACTTCTGAACTCTTGGAGGAGCATGGAATGCGGTTCAAATATCTGAGTCCGAAGACGTATGGCATATATGGACCAAATGAAGAGGTGTCGCAAGCTGAAGAGGCTGCTTTCCTGGTTAGTGGACTGGTAACCGAAGCTGGTTCAGGAGAAGTCCTTCCGGGTGTGAATGTAGTTATCAAGGGAACATCGACTGGTACCGCAACAAACAATGAAGGTCGTTATGAGATCGATGCACCAAGTGCAACAGATACGCTTGTTTTTTCTTTTGTGGGCTATGAAACAATGACAATACCTATAGATGGTCGTTCAACGATAGATGTAGAGCTGCAAAGCTCTCAGGAAATGTTGGAAGATTTGGTTGTTACAGGATACAGTAGTCAGCAACGAGAAGATGTTACCACATCTATTGCCTCAGCGGATGTGGAAGGGATGCAAAAGAAAGCTGTAACGAATACCAATCAGGCCCTTCAGGGAACCGTTGCAGGTGTGCATGTTCAAGCTGCCAATGGTAATCCCGGATCGGACATGAATATTACCATTCGCGGATATTCATCATTTGGAGGAGATAACAATCCGCTTGTCATTGTAGATGGTGTTCAGACGGAATCCGGACTAACGAATGTCAATCCGGATGATATTGAGTCTATACAAGTGTTGAAAGATGCCTCAGCAGCTGCAATCTATGGGTCCCGGGCTGCGAACGGTGTAATTTTGGTTGAAACGAAATCCGGAGTCCAGGGTGGAGCACCCACATTATCATATTCCAACTATTTTGGAACCCAAGTTCCATACGAGGGTATTTCGCTCACCAACGCCGAGGAATATGTAACGGTTCTTCAGCGCATGTATGGTGATGATTTGAGTGGGGGAAGCGGAATTCCGCAAGCAGCAAAGGATTATCTTGATAATCCCGGTCAGTTCCAGAGTTATGATTGGCAGGAATTGATTTATGAACCTGCAATGATGCAGAATCACAATTTATCCGTATCTGGCGGTAGTGAGTTTGGGACCTATCGTGTGTCGGCAGGTTATCTTGATCAAGACGGAATTACCAAAGGAACCGGCTACGAACGTGTAAACCTGCGTGCCAAAGGAGAGTTTTTTGTTACTGATAATATTACCGTGGGACAATCCCTGTCTCTTAACAGGTCAAAAACTTTGCCCGAGGCATATGCTTTCAGTAGATCTATGTATCAGCAGGCGGTACAGATGTATCCATACTTTTCACCCAAAACTGAAGATGGATCTTGGAGAACTTCTGACTTCTACTGGGGCGGGGGAGATAACCCTGAAGCGCTGATTCGAAACCCATTCCATTTTCAAAGTATTTGGGAACAATGGGATAAAGGTAGTGAGGTATCAATGAATATGTATGGAGAGGTGGAACTCTTTGAAGGGTTCTCTTACAAAATCAGCGGCTCCTATTCTCAGTTTAATAACCAGTTCAAGTATATGTTTGGGGATAAAGGAGAAAACCAAGGGGAGTATTTTAACCCCAATAAAGAAATAAATATTTCTGAAAGCGTCTCAAATAACTGGAACATTGACAATACTCTCCGGTTTGACAGAGATTTTGCCGATCACTCGATAGATATTACCGCTGGGTTTATTGCCCAACGTTTTCAGGAGAGAGGAATTGATGGTGGAAAAAATAATTTTCTTTCTGAGAATACGGAAACCTTAAGTGCACCGGGCGGGCAAAATGCATTTGTTGGCAGTTTCTTGTCAGAAAGCTCGCTGCTTTCATTTATTAGTCAGCTCAACTACGGTTTTGATGACCGGTACCTGTTAACCGTTAATTTCCGTCGTGACGGGTCCTCACGGTTTTCCCCTGATGTTCGCTGGGGTAACTTTCCTGGAGGCTCCCTTGGTTGGAGAATATCAAATGAAAGCTTCTGGCAAAATTCAAGCCTTGCCTCTACAATTACCGAGCTTAAGTTAAGAGGGGGATACGGGGAAATAGGACGACAAAACGTAGGAAATTACCCCTATACCCCAACTCTAAATTATGAGCCGGTTGTGTTTGGAGATGCTATTGCTGACGGACTGATAACGGGTACGCCGATCAATAGTGCCATCAGTTGGGAGTCTTTGATTACCACCACTGTTGGAATGGACTACGAGCTATGGAATGGCAAAATCAGCGGCTATTTTGAATACTTCAATAATGAAGCGGATGAAATGATTATCGGTCTGCCCCTTGCACCATCGGTGGGCGGCGGCGAGTTGTCAGTCAACTCAGGTAAAATTTCAAATGAAGGATTTGAGATGGAGCTAAACTACAATGGGAATGCCGGTGATTTCAATTATTCCACTGGCTTCAATTTGGCTACCACAGATGCCAAGGTAGAAGAGCTCGGAACGGACAGAATAGTATTTGGTAGCACTGCACCGGAATGGGATGTGGCCCATACAATGGAATTTCGGGAAGAAAGCGGTGGGCTGGCAGAGTTCTGGCTGATTGAGACCGATGGTATCTTTAAATCGGAAGAAGAAGTGAACAATCATACAAATTCTGATGGAACAGTCATTCAACCCGATGCTGAACCGGGTGATATCCGTTTTGTAGATGCTAATGATGACGGAACTATCACCAGCGAAGGAGATCGGCAACTGCAGGGTAGTGGTATCCCAACCATGAATGTCGGTTTTAATTTTTCCGCCAACTATAAAGGCTTTGATGCCAGCCTGAATATGACGGGTGCTTTTGGGCAAGTCGTGTACAACTCGCATCAATACCTGGTAGAAAGAAACTATGGGTTCGAAAACCTCAGCACGAGGTTGTTGGATGCATTCCATCCCGAAAATAACCCGGATTCAAACTTTCCAAGACTGAATCCCAATGATTCTGATGATAACTGGAATTCCCGTCCAACCTCTGATCGGTACCTGGAGGATGCTGACTATGTGAAAATTCGGAATTTGGAATTCGGTTATACTCTGCCGATTGATCTTGCTGGCAAACTACAGATGAGATCGGCCCGCATATTTTTACGGGGACAGAATCTATACACATTTACGGGTTATTCCGGAGCTGATCCTGAGATCGGGTCTTCACCATTGCTCGGTGGAGCCTTTACCCAGGGGCTTGATCGCGATACAGCCCCCCAGGCCAGATCCTATCAAATTGGCATCAATCTTGAATTTTAACAACAACGGGATATAACTATGAAATACCTGATAAATAAAGTATTAGTGTTAACCGTACTGGTATTTGTTGCCAGTGGGTGTGGTGAAGACTTCTTGGACCTCGAAAATCCAAATGAGATAACGGCCGGCACATTTTTTCAAACTCCGGAAGAGATGCAACAGTCTGTAAATACACTCTACCCGGTAATGGATGGTTTGCGAGAAACATTTGGGCAGAATGCCCGGGGCATCGATATGCAACTGACTGACGGTGCCTTCGAAGGCCAGGTAAACTATGCAAATTTCCGCACTACGCCGGAAAGCGGTACATCCGCAGGCTATTGGGAGGCTAGCTATACCATTATTTTCCGCGCCAATACCATTTTGGACAATATGGACAATGTGGACTGGACGGGTAACGAAAGTATGCGTGAGTTGTTAACTGCCGAGGCCCACTTTTTCAGAGGAGTTTCATACTTCCATTTGGCACACATGTATGGGCAGGTGCCAATTGTTACGAAACCGGCGGAGACCGATGAAGAATTTAACCCGCCTAAAGCGGAAAGCATTGGAGCTGTATATGACCAGGCAATTTCTGATCTCCAGGCTGCCAAGCAGGTTCTTCCGGAAACCAGATCAACAGCCGCCAAGGTTACCAAAGGAACAGCAACCGGATTCTTGGGCAAAACATATTTATATCGAGCCAGTTATTTGGAAGAGCCCGACAACTACAGTTTGGCAGCATCTGAATTCAAGGAAGTAATTGACTCAGGAAATTACAGCCTTGTTGATAACTACGAGGATAATTTCACTGCAGTCAATGAAAATAACAGTGAATCGCTATACGAGATTCAGTACAAGTTTAATACGTCTCCCTCAACGCCCACTCAAGGCCGTCCTTTCAATAGTGTTCCTGGTATCGGTTTCGAGATATTTTTGCGTCCTTCAGACTGGGTGATGCAAAAAATGGCGGAGGAAAGAACCGTTGATGGTGATTTTGATCCAAGGTATCTCCAAACCATATATTTCCATGAGGGACTACCATTGTTTAGCGTTCCATATAATGAGCTGGGAAGCGGTATTGACTGCCAGGGTGGACAGGGCGTTGGGGGCGCCCCGGATGGCTCCAGTACCACGGAAGGAGGCTGGTGGCGAAAGTACTTGAATGTAAACCTTGGCTGTCCACCGCAGCTTACCGGTGGTGAAGCTGAGAATAACGAACGTGTACTGCGCTATGCAGATATACTTCTTATGTATGCCGAGGCTGTAACTATAGATGCTGGTAGTGTTACACAAGAAGCAGTACAAGCTGTACAGGAGGTGAGAGATCGTGCTAATCTGGCCACCAAAACAATGGGTGATTACGCCAATGCCGACGAACTAATGGAGGAAATCAAGCATCAGCGCGTGATGGAGTTTACATATGAAAATATGTACTATTTTGATCTAATTCGATGGGGTGATATGGAAGAAGCCCTGCAGCAACACGGTAGTCCGACACAGGTATCCAGTTATGATCCTGTGAAGCACAAATATTTCCCGATACCTACTTCAGAAGTGGTCAACAATTCAAATCTTGAACAGAATGACCCCTGGAAATAACGGTAGAAATCAAGAGGGTGGCCACCCTCTTGATAATATTTTTATTTGTAAAAAATATATCCCTAGTACTAGTTGCTAGGCAATAAAAAAGGGGGCAGAACCTCCCCTGTTCTGCTCCCATTCCTATAGAGTACCATTGCTCAGTTATTGGTACTGCCCGGTAGTCAGTATTCATATTACTACCTCTTCAGTTTAACTGATAAAATTTCAGGAAGCGGGTATTCATATTTTTTAGAGCAAAGTCTGGATACCAGCTATTTCCGAACAGTCATAAAATTCCGGTAGTGGTACGGGCCTTTATATACGATGTATTTAAAATTATTTGGCTCGTATTCTACTAATTCCAGATCAAAGAAAGTGAACAAGATGAACCGTTTTTCCCACTTTATGCTTACGCTGGGTATAATAAGTTGTTTGGGGGTAAATTTTGGGCACGCTCAGGTTCCCGAACAACAGACGATTGTGTTTGTTACGGGGGGCGATGAATACCAGTCGCGGGAACGAATGAAACCGTTTGCCGAGAAGCTGGAGAAGGATTACGGCTTTAATGTAATATATATAGCTGATGAAGCCCCGGGAGCGGATACTGCCCCCAATAACGATCCCGACCCCACTCCATTACCCAAGGCCGAACAAATTGCCAAAGCTGATCTGATGGTTGTATTTATGCGATTCCGCAACTGGACGGAACGATCAACCAAACTGTTTATGGAGCATTTTGAGAAGGGAAAGCCGGCCCTCGGCATCCGAACTACGACCCACGCCTTCTGGAAGGACCGCACGTTTTCTCCAAAATATTTCGGAGGTCATTATAAAACGCATTATACAAGCCGAATTGTCGCCCAGGTAAACCCGGAGCATGCCGATCATCCGATGGTCCGCGGAGTCCAACGCAAATGGGGACAGGGAGAAGGCCCCTACGTTTCTACCCCGCTGACGGAAGGCGCCGAGCCGGTGGTGTTTTCTTATGGGCATAACCGAGACCGCGAAGAAAGCCCGGGTATCGGCAACGACAGCTACGACTCCCCCAACTACCCTGTGGCCTGGGCCTACCATCACAATGGAGCGCGACGCCCCATGATTACGCTGGGCAGCTACCGCGTTGGCGACCTGGAAGCCGATTATTTTCAACACTTGTTCTATAATTCCGTCTTCTGGGCCCTTGAATATGAGGTGCCCGAAAATGGCGTTCTGGCTGAAGGGCACAATTTTGAGGCCGTACCTGAAAAGGAAGTCTATCAACCTGAACAGGCAAACGTTCCGAGCCCGCCGACCTTTAATCCCACAGACAAGGAGGAGTGGGAGATGCTTTTTGACGGCAACGATCTCTCAAAGTGGAAACATTATGATGTGACCATCCCACCATATATGTTGTATGTGGATCGCCGGGCGAATTCGGAAGGTCCGATCGATTACACCATGTCCCCGGCGCGCTGGAATGTTGAGGATGGAATGCTGGTAGCCCGCCCCGGGTATGGAGACATCATAACCCGTCATCATTATAACAATTACCGGCTGCGACTTGATTATTACATCCCGGAGTACCCGGACTGGGTAACCAACGAATGGCGCGGCAACAGCGGGGTATACCTGAACGGATCCTGGGAGATAGCGATCCTGGATTCATACGGCAAACAACCCACCGATCGGTCGAATGGCGCCATTTACCGCAGGAAGGCCCCATTGGAAAATGCCTCTAAACCGGCGGGACAGTGGCAGACTCTTGAGATTGAATTTATTGATGGAAAAGCAACCGTGGAATTGAATGGCACCCGAATCCATGAATCCGTCAAACTGTACAAGCCGACATTTATGGGATTCCCGTCCGCCACCATTTGGCCGGATGAGAGTTTCCCCAGTTATGATGAGACGGTAACGGAGGGCCCCATCCGGCTGCAAGCCGAGAATGCCCGGGTCCGTTTTGCAAATATTGCCATTCAACGAATTGACTAACAGTGTGCTAGAGCATGAATAACGCCAACGAATGTACTATGAAACGAATAAATATTTATCTGGAAATGGTTACTGATTTAAAAAAGATCATACTTATATGCTTGTCAGCAGGTCTGTTTATTCCGCTGATGGCTCACGCCCAATCTTCGTCGGAAATTACCGGCAGGTGGGAATTTACCATTCAATTTGAGGAGGGAGAAACCGACGGCGGTACCATCAGTATTTCTGGTGATCCGGGATCATACAGCGGTATTTTTGACATGGCCAGCAGTTCGGTTACACGAAAACTACAGAATATCGAATATGAGGATGGCCGGCTCACATTCCTCGTAGAGCGGTTGTACGACACGATAGCTGTGGATGTGACGATTTCAGGAGACCGTATGGAGGGGCATATGATCTTTGGTGAAGAGCAGGTACCGATGGAAGGGAGGCGCCTGTCGGAGGCTCCCGGGGCGGTTATTGATCATGCGGAAGTAATTAGCAGCTTAAATGAGCAGACGCTTCAACAGGGTCAAAAATTTTACGAGCAGGTCTGCGCGGCCTGCCACGGGGCCGACGGCAGCTCCAACCTGCCGACGGCCCGCTCGTTCAACAGCGACCCGTTCAAGTATGGTTCGGATCCCTACAGCATGTGGCAGACTATCACCAACGGGGCCGGCCAGATGGGCGCCCAGCGGTGGCTGTCCCCTGAAGATACCTATGCTGTTATTCAGTATATCAGGGAAGAACTCGTTAAGGGATCAAACCCCGATATGTATTTTGACATTACCGATGAGTACCTGGAAGGCCTGCCAGAGCCGTCCATGTCTGCCCAGCAGCTGGACCAGATGATCAAGCGTGAGGCCCTGTCCGGCTCCCAGGAATACGGG
>NZ_JBINJE010000043.1:0-26624 GCF_043951955.1 Halalkalibaculum sp. DA384
AAACATGAGGTGCTCACTGTACACCTGTACTATTCCGCGGTCATGTTTCCTTCGCCTCGTGCACAACCAAATTTCTTGGTGAATAATCCGGGTTAACGGGAGTACAACTCCTCCCTCAGAACGAGGAACTGATGGTTTTGCAGAGCCCTCTACTATTCCCCATTACAACTGACAACAGTTGCTGCCTGCCAGCAGGACACGGCCATTTTTCCCTAAACAATACGAGGTAGAAATTCGGGCTGAGGAGTTCGTTTCCCAGACATTAGTCTCGTAGTCAATAAAGTCCTGTAATTGCGGAATCTCCCCGTTTAATATTCGAATAAATGATAGCCTGCCAGGGTTCTCCTGCGGGGTGCCTTCCCAACTGCTGTATACAACAGCTCTTTCAGGCCGTTGCCCACAGTATGGCATCCCTGGAATATCGATCACAATTCATGTCATATCAATTAGCAACTCCACCCACAATGCTGTATTTTCGTCTGTTATATTTTTTAGGACAGACTCAACACGAAAACTGAGCTGTTTCAACATCAATGGCTGCAGGTATTGCGGAACCAGAACGTCGGCAGTACTCTTTATTGATGTAAAAAGTTAACCTCTAAATCAGCGATTATCTTGGAAACTGAAGCAACTGCACGATCTGTCAGCGTAGATATTTTAAACGAATTTGATGAGACCAATTACCTGGATTATACCCGGGCCAATGACCTCGACCAGCGCGACCGTGCCGAAGTGCGTGAATATGTGCAAAACATTTTGCGGCGGCGTTCCTATCTCGACTTTTTGATCAGTCAATTTGCCAATGTCAGTCTGGAGGAGATGAAGACGAGCCTGAAAAACATCCTCAGGCTGGGTGTCTACGACATGGTGTTTATGGACAGCACCCCGGATTATGCCGCTATTAATGAGTCGGTTGAAATTGCAAAATATTCGCTCGGTTCGCGTACAGGCGACCTCGTAAACGCCATCTTGCGGAACCTGCAGCGGGATAAGGAGAAAGATGACCTTCCCAAACCCAACTTCAAGGATCGTACCAAGCTGATCGCAACTACATTTTCTCACCCGGAGTGGATGGTCAAACGCTGGGTTAACCGGTTTGGTGAGCGCGAGGCCTTTCAGCTGATGCAGGCCAACAATAAACCGCCTGTTCACTATGTCCGCGTTAATACGCTCAGGACCAAAGCTGAATACTTTAAGCTGCGAATGGAAAAAAATGATGTCTCTTTTACCGAGAGCAACTGGCTGCCCGGCTATTTCCGTGTAGACAGTGTTGCCCCTTTTATCAACAAGGGATGGATTTCCAAAGGGTTTTGCTGGATCCAGGATGTTGCAGCCGGTTTCGCCCCCACCATTCTGAACCCCGGCCCCGATGAATCGATCTATGATTTTTGCGCGGCTCCCGGTACCAAGTCGGTGCTTCTCTCCAGCATTATGGGCGGCGAAGGGGAGATACTGGCGGTTGATATCTCCTCGGAACGACTGGAGAAACTGGCTCAAAACGCGCTCGATTTCCAGGCCGAAAACATCAAAATACGGCGTGCCGACGTGCGCGAGCTTGACCTGCCGGAAACAGACGGAATCCTGCTTGACGCTCCCTGCACCGGAACGGGCGTATTGAGCAAACGGGCTGACCTGCGCTGGCGGCGCGACCTGGAGGGCCTTGAGAATGCCGTACAACTGCAGGAAGAGCTGCTCGATGCCTCAGCCAGAATGGTAAAGCCGGGCGGGCGGCTCGTATACAGCACATGCTCGATTGAGGAGGAAGAAAACTGGGGTCAGGTTACCAACTTCCTTGAAAAACATGAAAATTTTGAACTTGACAGCCTGGACGGGTACTTGCCGGACGAGGTCCTGATCCAGGATGCGATGGCCTACCAAACGTTCCCCCACAAACATCACTGCGACGGACATTTTGGCGTACGACTGCGACGAGTTGATTAACAGCGGACCACAGATTTTCACGGGATACCAACATCAGTGTAAATCTGTGGCACTGCTTACACCCCACCCCGCTTTTTATTATTTTCCGGCTTTGAACGTATGGACAAATGTACCGGTCTCAACCGGTTTTCAGCGTAAACCCGAAACCTGAAAAACAGAACTAATTTTGAGTAGATCACCAGCAGAACTAAACATTCCCAAACAGTACGATCCTTCAAAAGCGGAGGACAAATGGTACAGCTACTGGAATGATTCCGGTTTTTTTCACTCCGAACCGGATGAACGCGAATCCTACACCATTGTCATTCCCCCGCCCAACGTCACGGGTGTACTCCATATGGGCCACATGCTTAACAATACCATCCAGGATGTGCTGGTTCGCCGGGCCCGCATGCAGGGCTATAACGCCTGCTGGGTGCCGGGTACGGATCACGCCTCCATCGCCACCGAAGCAAAAGTCGTCAACAAGTTGCGGGAAGAAGGCATCACCAAGGCGGACCTAACGCGCGAAGAGTTTTTGGAACACGCGTGGGACTGGACCCATGAACACGGCGGAATTATCCTGGAACAGCTCAAAAAGCTCGGGGCTTCCTGCGACTGGGAGCGCACCCGGTTCACCCTGGAGGATGATCTGTACGAATCGGTCATCGACTGCTTTATTGAACTCTACGAACGCGGCTACATCTATCGCGGAAAGCGGATGATCAACTGGGACCCGGAAGCCCAGACCGCCCTTTCTGACGAGGAGGTCATCCACCGGGAGCAACAGTCAAAACTGTATCACGTTCGCTACGATATTGTTGGCGAAGATGCGAGTGTCGTCATCGCAACGACCCGGCCCGAAACGATCCTGGCAGACACCGCGGTCTGCGTAAATCCCGATGACCCGCGATACCAGTCCCTGATTGGGAAAAAAGCGATTATCCCGATCGTAGAGCGCGAAGTCCCGATCATCGCCGATGAATACGTCGACCCCGAATACGGGAGCGGCTGCCTGAAGATCACCCCCGCCCACGACGAAAACGACTACCAGATCGGGCTGAAACATGAGCTGGAAATTATTGACATGCTGAACAGCGACGGCACGCTTGCCGAAGAGGCACAGTTTTATGTGGGGCAGGACCGGTTTGAAGCGCGGGACAGCATTCTCGAAGATCTGAAACAGCAGGAACGGGTGGTCAAGGTTGAAGAAATCAGTAACAAGGTTGGATACTCCGAGCGAACGGATGCCGTCATTGAGCCCCGTCTTTCCCTGCAATGGTTTTGCAGCATGGAGAAAATGGCAAAACCCGCGCTCGAAAATGTAATGAACGATGAAATTCAGTTTCACCCGGCCAAATTCAAGAATTCCTACCGCCACTGGATGGAAAACATCCGCGACTGGTGCATATCGCGCCAGCTCTGGTGGGGTCAGCGGATTCCGGCCTGGTACTATGGAGAAGGCGCCGAAGAATACGTGATCGCCAAAACGAAAGACGAAGCGGTTGAAAAAGCGCGAAAAAAATCGGGGACAAATCTGAACAGCGATGATCTTGAGCAGGATGAGGATGTGCTCGATACCTGGTTCTCCTCCTGGCTCTGGCCGATTACCGTCTTTGACGGCATTCGGAATCCCGATAACGAAGAAATCAACTATTACTACCCGACCAACGACCTGGTCACCGCCCCGGAGATCATGTTTTTCTGGGTGGCCCGGATGATCATGTCGGGGTATGAATTTCGCGGAGAGAAGCCGTTCAGCAATGTATATTATACCGGAATCGTGCGCGACAGCCAGCGCCGGAAAATGTCCAAATCGCTCGGCAATTCCCCCGATCCGCTGGACCTGATCGACCAGTACGGGGCCGACGGCGTACGTGTGGGAATGCTGTTCTCCTCTCCCGCCGGCAACGACCTGCTGTTTGAAGAGAGCCTCTGCGAGCAGGGACGCAACTTTGCCAATAAGATATGGAACGCATTCCGCTTCCTGGCAATGAATGTGAAGGAGAATACCGAGTACGGTGCGGAACTCGAAATTGACGAAGAAAACCTCGCAGACCGCTGGATGCTGGCGAAAGTACACAACACCATCCGGGAGGTTGAGAAGGATTTTGAAACGTTCCGCATCAACGAAGCGCTCAAAAAAATATACTCGCTGATCTGGGATGACTTCTGCGACTGGTACATTGAGCTTATCAAGGCAGATGAGGCCGGGGCGAAAATTCCGGCCGACAGGCTGGCCCGCGGGCTCAATTTCTTTGAGATCCTGCTGAAGCTGCTGCACCCGTTTATGCCGTTCCTGACAGAGGAGATATGGCAGCGAATGCGCGAGCGTGCCAACGACGAGGCGATCATCGTTGCCCCGTGGCCGGAAGCGGATGAAACCCTTATCGGGGAACGTGATATTGCCCTGTTTACAACGATCCAGCAGATGGTCTCTGCCATCCGCAATATCCGGGCCGAATTCAACGTGCCGATGCGCGCGGATATCGACCTGAGGATTAAAGCCCGAAACGAAAAACTGGCAACCCAGCTACAGCAGAATGAATGGATTTTTCGTAAACTGCAGGATATCGGATCGTTTGACGTAACCACCGACCTGCAGCAGCCGCAAGCCTCGGCCTCTTCGGTGGTGGAAGGCTCCGAAATTTTTGTTCCGCTGGAGGGATTGATCGATCTCGACAAAGAGCGACAGCGTATTGAGAAGGAGATCGACCGGCTGGAAGGCTTCCTGAAGTCCGTCAATGGAAAACTGGGTAATGAACAGTTTGTTGAAAACGCCCCTGATGATGTGGTACAGCGTGAGCGTGACAAAAAGGAGGACACGGAGACCAACCTCGAGAAACTTCGCGGTATTTTGGAGGAACTGAGTTAGAGGCAACAGCGCTTCACAGGGTCTCACAATTTCTACCCTGGACCTCTCTCTGTGGCATTCCGCGCCAGTAAATTCAATAGACGCTGCGCTCAGAAGTCAAAATTGTACTCCCCGCGCTCCTTGAATCCCGGGAAATTCCGCATCGGGCTGTACCGGGGATAGCTTTCAAAAATATCGTATCCATACACCCTGGGATCATTCTGAACTTTCAAAAGGCTATCCAGCTTCGCTTCAAGCCGGTTCTGCACTGATCGATATTCCGCTTTTCCCGCCAAATTATTCAAGCAGGCCGGATCTTTGGTAATGTTGTATAACTCTTTGGAGGGTCGTTTTTCAAACGCTAACTGAAACAGTCTTTTGACGGCCGGCCTGTCCCGGTTGTCCAACATCCACGCTTTTGTGGGAGAACCGTCAATATCCGCATAACCCCGGCCAAAAGACTTAAAATCACCCGCCGTCAAATCCGCCCTGTTTTCCGGCCGCGGATCTCCTGCCGGCCAGCGTTCCGGCTTTAAATTCCGGATAAACAGGTAATCCTGCGTCCTGATTGAGCGGGAAGGGTATCCCAGGTTCTCCGGCCGGGCGTGCGTGTGACGTTCTCGGCCGGTCAGGACCGCCGATCGCTTCTTGTTTACAACTTCTTCATCCTGAGACATGAGGAGGGGCAGCAGGCTTCTGCCAGTCACTTGCTCAGGAATATCAGCACCGGCAACGTCCAGGAAGGTCGGGAAAAAATCGATTGAGCTGACCAGGTCGTCTACGATTCTACCTTCCCCAATCTTCTCCGGCCAGCGGATCGCCAGCGGCACGTGGGTGCCGTATTCATACAGGTTAGCCTTGGCCCGGGGGAACGGCATGCCGTTGTCCGAAGTCACCACCACAAGCGTGTTCTCCAGTTCTCCATTCTTCTCCAGCAAGTTTATCATATGTCCCAGTTGCTGGTCAAACCATTCAATCTCCACGTAATAATCCAACAGATCACTCCGAATTTCCGGCGTGTCCGGAAGAAAGGCCGGGACTTCAATATTTTGCGGATCTTTGCCTGATTTTATGCCTGAATTTTCTTCATAGACCCGATGGGGCTCATATGTCCCAACCCAAAAGAAAAATGGCCTCCTTTGGTCTCTGCCTTCGTAAAAATCCCGGAAATTAGCAGCATAATCCAAATTACTAACGGAAGAGACAGGCTTCTCACTCAACTCTTGATCACTATATTCCACACCCGCCGGATTACGGTCCCAACCGTTGTACTTCCAGTTCCCGGGCCCCCATCCCTTGCCGGTATACCCTATCTCGTAGCCCGCCTGCTCAAGAAGGTCGGGGAAAACGCGAAATTTTTGCGGAAAATTACTCGCATGTGTCCCCGCTTCCTCCAGCTGCCATATATTTCTGCCGGTCAGTATAGCTGCCCTGTTCGGACTGCATTGTGGCGCTGCGGCGAACGCATTATTAAACAAAACTCCTTCCCTCGCAATGCGATCAAAAGCGGGCGTTGCAATCTCTTTTGCACCATAAATGCCGGCATGAGGCCAAGATTGATCATCTGAAATTACGAATAGAATATTGGGCGGAGTATCGAGCGATCCATTCTGCCCGTAACACTGAACAGGATGAAGTGCATACAGCCCACTCAAAAGTACACAAACGACTATTCTTTTATATTTTTCCACAGGTAATCCCCTTTTATCTGCAAATTTCCTTTTAATTTATGGCGGGGCTTTAAAATCCTCAATTCCCCGTTCTGAGTTTACTTCCGTTTAAAAGGTCAACAAAGTCGGTGGTACAACCCCTCTCCACAATATAATAGAGCCTGCAAGGTCCCTTATAAACAATAATATAGCAAGGGATGAATCTATTTTCCGAAAACATACCAATTGAACATCTCAATTTAATCACATGGCGTAAACGGTATATCTATTTTGAATCTTTGGTAACATGATACGATTTTCTGAATTTTTTGCATGGTAAATGTTTTTTAAAACTACCCATATTTCGTAGGTTTGGGTTTGGAAAAAGTTATTTCTGGTCTCCTGTTTTAGGTTGTCGCGATAGTTTCAGCTGTAGTTCTCAATATCCACTGGTACTGCACAACTTTTACTCTACATACCATCAGCCATTACATTGAAACTCTATTCGAATCTATCGCAGTGATACCATGCGGAGGACAAAAGATAAACCGCAATACTCACGCTACATCCTGAAATGGTAATTGAGAAGGATCGCTGAATAACTGCAATACACGGTAAAGAAATCAGTTGTAAATAAAACTATACGATGCCCCAAGAACCCGATTTCATAAAGGATTTAAACAAGCAACAGCAGCAGGCAGTCAAAAAAGCTGACGGTCCCCTGCTGATCGTGGCCGGCGCCGGCAGCGGAAAAACGCGCGTGCTCACCTATCGCATAGCGTATCTTATCCACCAGCAAAAAGCCGAACCCGATGAAATTCTTGCGCTCACCTTTACCAACAAGGCCGCCCGGGAGATGAAGGACCGCATCATCGATCTGATCGGGGATCCCGCACGTCGGCTGTGGATGGGAACGTTTCACTCGGTGTTTTCAAAAATACTGCGCTATGAGGCCGATAAAATCGGTTTCGGCTCCAACTACTCGATCTATGATACCGACGATTCCCAGAACCTGATCAAGCAGATTATCCGGGAGCTGAACTATGACCCGAAAGAGATTCAGCCGCGCACCATCCATCGGCGTATCAGCGATTCCAAAAATGAGCTCATCCATCCGGACCATTACAAGGAGAAGTTCGTGCACAGCACCCTCGATGATATCACCGCGCGGGTCTACGAGATCTACGTAAACCGGCTGAAGCAAAACAATGCAATGGATTTTGACGACCTGCTGATCAAGCCGATTGAGCTTTTTGCCGCCCATCCCGACGTGCTCGAGAAATACCAGGACCGCTACCGCTATATCATGATCGACGAGTACCAGGATACCAACCACGCCCAATACAAGGTAACCCGGATGCTGGCCGACAAACACGAAAATATCTGCGTGGTCGGCGACGATGCCCAGAGTATTTACTCGTTCCGCGGGGCCGATATCTCCAACATCCTTAATTTCAAGAAGGATTATGAGGAGGCCCTGGAGGTTCCGCTCGAGCAAAATTACCGCTCCACCAAGTATATCCTGCAGGCGGCCGATTCGATCATCAAAAACAACGACAAACAGCTGGACAAAACGCTGTGGACCGACAACGAGGAGGGCAGCACCATCACGCTGCTGGAGAATTACGATGAGCGGGACGAAGCCAACCGCGTGGCGGGATATATTCATGAGCTAAAACAGCGTCACAGCTACAAAAACAACGACTTTGCCATCCTCTACCGCACGAACTACCAAAGCCGGGTGTTTGAGGAAACTTTGAGGCGCAAAGGTATTGCCTACCAGCTGGTGGGCGGACTCTCCTTCTACCAGCGCAAGGAGGTCAAGGATGTGCTGGCCTATCTCACCATGCTGATCAATCCCGATGACGACACGAACCTGCTGCGGATTATTAACGAGCCTTCGCGTGGTATCGGCAACAAGTCGCTGCACCAGTTGACCTCGGAGGCCCGCAGCCAGAACAGGTCACTCTGGGATGTCCTTACCAACGTTGAGGAGGTCGACATCTACGGTCCGGCAGAAAACAGCGTAAAAGATTTTGTCTCGATGATCCGCAGCCTGAAACAGGATATCGAACAGGGTGAATCACTGGTCAAAGTCACTAAAAAGCTGCTTGAAAAATCGGGCTATATGAAAAACCTGGTGGAGGAAAATTCTCCGAAATCGATGACCCGCCGTGAAAATATCCTGGAACTGCAAAATGCGATATCGTTTTATGAAAAAGGCACTAATAATCCTTCTCTGGCCAACTTCCTGCAGGAGATCAGCCTGATCACGGATACCGACAAATATGACGAGGAAAAGCCGGCCGTTACCATGATGACGGTACACGCCGCCAAGGGTCTGGAATTCCCGGTGGTATTCGTGGTGGGACTGGAGGAAGACCTGTTTCCCGTGGGCAGCCGCAACAATGAGGAGGTCGATATCGAGGAAGAGCGCCGCCTCTTTTATGTGGCGATTACCCGGGCCGAAAAGAAGCTGTTTTTCAGTCACTGCAGAAGCCGGTACAAGTACGGTGAAGAGAAGTCGATGATGCGCTCCCGCTTCCTGGATGAAGTTGACCCCGGCGTGGTACGAACTGAAACCGGCTCCAGTATCACCCAGTTCAAAAATCGCTTCAGTGATGACGCCACCAACGGCAACAACTGGGATCAATCCGTAGAATATGACTGGAAAAAACCGCACTACTCCAAAAACAACCGGAAATCCGGCGGGACAAAAATACACTATGACGGGGATGACGTTGACCGTTTCCAGGTGGGAGCCAAAGTAGTACACAATGTATTTGGTCCCGGCAAAATAATCAGTCGTACCGGGAATGGAGAACGGACCAAAGTTGTCGTATTTTTCAAAGACCGGGGGCGTAAAACGTTGATGCTCCGGGCCGCCAAGATGAAGGTTGTAGGCTGATACCCGGCTTCTGCCGGGGTAACAGATCCTTAATTTCTTTCAGAAGGATATTGAATTTGAAATCGCTTTTCAGACCTGTTTTCGTACTTTTGTGCCTTCTTTGTGTTGAGACCGCCCTGTCGCAGCCGGTTCTGACTCCACAAAATATATCTATGGGTGGAGGCGGTACTGCGTATCTTACGGGGTACGAAGCTGCCTTCATCAATCCTGCAAACCTTGCCGTTCCCGACAAGAGCACCCGCTTCAGTATTGGAATAGGCACCGCCGCCGGATTTTTTGCCCCGGTAATGTCTGTCGGCAGCACAAGTCGGCAGTTCCAGGCGTACAAAAACTACCTGGATGCTCACCAGCCGGAAGCCACGGCCATTACCGCTTCCGAAAAGCAGTTGATTCTGGATCGCAACTATCCCAAAGGGCGATCCCGTTCCGAGCACCAGCACCGAATGGACCTGATACTGGGGGGCGTACAATGGCGGCAGGGAGACCGTGCTTTTTCATTAACCGCCCGCACAAGATTTTCAACCCGGACGGAAGTGGGGCGGGGCTGGTACGATGAAACCTTTGAAGATCTGGACAGCTCCACCAGTGTGCGTGACGTGAGCCTTTTCCAGCAAAGCCAGTTCCTGCATGAATTCTCATTCGGGTACGGACAAACGTTTGATTTCGTATCAGGCCTGATTCCCCGGGTGGGCAAGCTTTACATAGGGATTGCCCCCAAATTTATTCTCGGTGGCTCCTACCTCGACCTCCAATATGATTCCCGCTACTGGTTTACGGATGAGATGGACCAACCCCTGTTTACCCGGTCGTTCAGCTATCGGTCGACCGGCAATTTTTCCGGGGCCACCCGCCACTATACGGCCAATGGTGATCCGTCAGCGGCTGTTCAGCGGCATTTCCCCTCCTCCTTTCAACAGGATTTCAGCGACTATACGACTCCGACAGGGATGGGAGGCGGGCTCGACTTTGGCCTTGTATATGTACTTACGCTGGGAGATGACCTTTCGCTTGCACACTCCGGAAATACACAGCCGATCGAAAAATCACTTCGGCTGGGCTTTTCGGTCACCGACCTCGGGTTTGTCTCCTATAACGAAAACCCGCGCTCCCTGGACCATGCCCGGGACACTACCCTCACCCCTTTTGCTGCTGCCTCCGGCCAGAAGTATGAAGGGTCACCGGGACAGTATCTCTCCTTTTTTGACGAGGTCCCCGATTTAAATCCTTTCCAATTCAACCAGGTCGGGAGATCTGACGACTCCCCGGAACGCCCGTTTAAAGCTGTACTTCCGACCTCCTTCAACGCCGGAATGTTGCTCCAGGTAAACCGGCTTAAGCTCGCGGCCGACCTCACGCTGGGTCTCAACGACTCGGCCTTCAACAACACCAAATTAATTGCCCATTTCGGCATGGAGTTCGCCCCGGTAAAACCGGTGCCGATTCGCCTGGGAGCCCAGGTAGCCACCGATTCACCGACCCTGTGGAGTTTGGGCACGGGAATCGTGATGAAACACTGGGAGCTCTCGGCCGGAGCGCAGTTCCTTTCGCCCAGAGGATCTCCCGCTCTGAACCTCAGCGGTGCGGCGGTCGGGGGACTCACCTTCCATTTTTAAGATGCCGGCCCGCCCCTTTCATGTCCAACTGTCACACATTCTGTCGATATTTGTTATTTTGCCATAAAGATTGAGTAGATTATGACTAATTGGTAGACAATGGACGGCTGGCGTTCTATTTGCAGCTCATGTAAAAGAGAATCAAAAAAATTTATTCTTAACACTAAAATCCGTTATGATAGATAAAAAAGATATTGACTGGGAACGGCTTGAAGATTCTGAAGAGGGTTTTGAGGATTTTGAACAAGCGATTCCCCTGATGTCAGAAGAGGAAGAGAGGAAGTTAACCGACTTTGATGTTCCGGAAACTCTTCCCATCCTTCCGTTGAAAAATACGGTTCTTTTTCCGGGGGTGGTGGTCCCCATAACAGTGGGGCGAGACAAATCCCTGGAACTGGTCAAGGATGCCTATGAGAGCGATAAAATTATTGGTGTTGTAGCCCAAAAGGAGGAAGAGGAAGAAAACCCGGCTGCCAGTGATTTATATCATGTGGGAACCGTCGCCCAGATTCTGAAGCTGATAAAGATGCCCGATGGAAGCAAAAGTATTGTAATTCAGGGCAAAACCACCTTCAGTATCAGCAACTTCATTCAATCGGAGCCCTATTTCCGGGCCGAAGTGGAGGAGTTCGGCCAGCAGATGGATATTCAGGGGGTAGAGCTGGACGCCTCGATGCGCTCGGTCAAGGAAACCGCGAGCAAGATTGTGAACCTTTCTCCCAATATCCCTTCGGAGGCCTCCATCGCTATTAATAATATCAGCAGTCCCACGTTCCTGCTGAATTTTATCTCCTCCAACCTGAATGTCTCCACCGGGGAAAAACAGGAAGTGCTGGAGATCAAAAAGTTCTCTCAGCGCATGGAAAAGGTTATGGAGTTTCTGAACAAGGAGCTCCAGGTGCTCAACCTGAGTGAAGAGATCCGCACCAAGGTGAAATCGGATATTGATGAACAGCAGCGCGACTTCTACCTGCGCCAGCAGATGAAGGCGATACAGGAGGCGCTGGGCGAAGACAGTGAGCAGCAGGAGATTGAAAAACTCCGACAGCAACTGAAGGAGAAAAACCTTCCCGACGAGGCTGTTGAAACCGCTGAAAAAGAACTTCAGCGCCTGGAGCGCACTCCCAACTCTTCACCGAATTACGGCATCATCCACAGTTACATCGAATGGATACTGGACCTGCCGTGGAATGAGTATTCGGATGACAACCTGGATCTTAAGCATGCACGCGAGGTGCTCGACGAAGACCACTACGGTCTTGAAAAGGTAAAGAAGCGCATCATCGAATACCTGGCCGTACTGAAGCTCAAGAAAGATATGAAGGCGCCGATCCTCTGCTTCTACGGACCTCCGGGCGTAGGCAAGACCTCGCTGGGCAAGTCGATTGCCCGGGCGCTGAACAGAAAATTTGAACGGTTCAGCCTGGGCGGCATTCATGACGAGGCTGAAATTCGGGGGCATCGCCGTACCTACATCGGGGCGCTGCCGGGACGCATTATCCGCTCTATGAAAAAGGCGGGCAAGAGCAACCCGGTTATGATGCTCGATGAAATTGACAAGGTGGGATCCGACTACCGGGGCGACCCCACTTCGGCCCTGCTTGAGGTGCTCGATCCCGAACAGAACGACTCGTTTGCCGACAACTACCTGGAGCTGGAATATGACCTGTCAAAAGTCCTGTTTATCGCCACGGCAAACTCGCTGGAGACCATCCCGGCCCCGTTGCGTGATCGCATGGAGATCATCAACATCAGCGGGTATACGCAGGAGGAGAAATCCGAGATCGCCAAGCAGCACCTGATACCCAAGCAGATCACCGAAAACGGACTTACGGAGGATCAGATTAAAATAACACACCAGGGACTGCAAAAAATAATTGACGAGTACACGCGAGAGTCCGGAGTGCGGACCCTTGAACGTCAAATCGGGTCGGTTTGCCGCGGTGTAGCCGCTAAAATTGCGACCGGCCAGGACAAGAAATTCAAGGTGGGGGTCAACGAAGTGGAAGAATACCTCGGCAAGCGGAAGTATTTCTCCGAAGTTGCCGAACGAACGACGGTGCCCGGCGTGGCAACCGGCCTGGCATGGACTCCCTATGGAGGCGATATCCTCTTTATTGAGGCCAGCGTCTCAAAAGGAACCGGCAAGCTGCATATTACCGGTCAGCTGGGCGATGTGATGAAAGAGTCGGCCATGCTGGCGATGTCGTACCTGCGGGCCCATTCCGAGGAGCTCGGTATCCCGGAAGAGGCGTTTAAGTACTGGGATCTTCACATCCACGTGCCCAAAGGCGCGGTTCCGAAGGACGGCCCATCCGCCGGAGTCTCCATCTTTTCCGCCGTAGCCTCCATTTTTACGCAGCGGAAAGTCAAAGGCACACTCGCCATGACCGGTGAAATCACCCTGCGCGGGCTGGTGTTGCCGGTAGGCGGAATCAAAGAAAAAGTGCTTGCCGCCAAGCGATCAGGTATCAAAAAGGTACTGCTCCCGAAGAAAAATGAGAAGGATGTGGCCGAAATTGAAGAGGATGTGATCGGGAACCTGGAAGTGCAGTACCTCGAGCGTATGGATCCCCTGCTGGATATTGTCCTCGAGGATGAGTCCGTCATGGATCCCATGGAGCGATTCAAGGTTTCCGACGAATATAAATCCCGAAATGGAGCAAGCCAGGCGGCCAAAGACTCCACACAGGAAACTGTCATTATGGAACAATAGCGCTCCTGTCCCTATCCCCTGAAACCTGCCGGGTTGCCAACACCTGGCAGGTTTTCTTTTTTAAGAGCAGGCGGCCTATTTGCACGGCAATAATTTCGTGTCCCAGTACATCGCACAAGTTAACTGTTTCATTATTACCGCTGCATCGATATTTTCATGCTGAATCCAACAAACCAGAACGAATGGCTAAACAGGGACGAGTCGTACAATCAACAGGCAGCTGGTACGAAGTTGCCGTGGAGGAGAATGAAGGCCACAGCATCGTCAAGTGTCGACTGCCGGGGCGTTTCCGCCTGGAGAATTACAGTGTGAACAACCCGGTGGCCGTGGGCGACCTGGTGGAGATCTCGATCAACCAGGACGACACCGGGAGCATTGAAAAAATCCATGATCGCCAAAACTATATTATCCGTAAATCGACTCACAACAAGCAGGGAGAACAGATCCTGGCGGCGAATGTAGACCGCGCTTTTGTAGTGCAGTCTATTCGTAAGCCCCGGCTAAAACAGGGATTTATTGATCGGTTTCTGGTAACCTGCGAGGCCTACCAGGTCTTACCCTGCATCATCATTAACAAGATGGACCTGGCAAGAGAGAACGAGCTGCAGTACGCGGCCGACCTTGTCGACCTTTACCGCTCTATCGGGTATGATATCATACCAGCGAGTATCCACGACGAGGAATCCCTGTCGGAAATCAAGGAGGTGCTCAAGGGGAAAACCTCCGTTTTTATTGGACACTCGGGGGTGGGTAAAACCTCGATCATCAACAAGATAGATCCACATATCCAGCGCCCTACAGCTGATGTATCCGACTATTCGGAGAAAGGTATTCACACCACAACATTTGCCAAGCTGCTTCCGCTCAATTTTGGAGGCTATCTTGTGGATACTCCCGGCATCAAGGAGTTCGGGCTGGTCAATATTGACCCCTGGGAGCTCTCGCTCTTTTTCCCCGAAATGCTGGAAGCCCGCCGGCATTGCAAATTCAACAACTGTACCCACAGCCATGAGCCGGGATGCGGTGTAATCGGCGCATTCGAAGAAGGTGATATCAGCCCGGAACGGTATGAATCGTACCTCAACATCCTGGAATCGCTCGAAGAACAGCAGGGATGAGGAAAAAGCGACGGCGGAGAGGGAATGATGAATGTAGAATCAAGAATAACGAACCCCGTCCCGTGGACCCGGGATGAGGAGTGCGGTCTTTCCCCTTGTGGCTATAATAGTCCCCTGACTAACCAATAACTGCACTAGAGAGTCTACAACTAATTAGTTACTATATATCCCCTTTGCAGGGATGGTTATTACCTGGTTTAATTTTGTATCATCTAACAAACACATAAAATAAATATCACGCAATGAAGCTATTACAATCTTTATTAAAGGGATTACTGCTTTTCACCCTGTTGAGCATCATATCTGTACCCTCATTTGCCCAGATCGAGGACGTTGGCCCCATCTTGCAATCTGGCAAAGAGGATGCGAACACCCTGGTTAAGTCCTACCTGAAGCCGTTTGGCTCAGGATTTGGTGCGGGACTCAATACCGGGTGGACCAATACTGCCAAAACGCACAATACGCTTGGGTTTGACCTGACTGTGAGTTCGGGACTTGCCATTGTTCCGGATACCGACCTCTCATTTGATGTAAACGACCTCAACCTGCAACAGCTGGAAGTCAAGAGCACCTCCTCTGTAGCCCCCACTATCAACGGACCCGAACAGCCTGGAGCTACACTCGCGGCCTATGAAGATGTGGACGGAAACGGCGTGGAAGAAGAACTCTTTTCATTTGACATGCCGCAGGGGACCGGCTTTGAATATGTTCCTGCCCCGATGATAAAAGCGGGAGTGGGCTTGATCAAAAATACCGACGTTATGGTCCGTTTCGTCCCGGAATATGATATTCCTGAAGTGGGTGGCTCTTTTAAACTGTTCGGAGTTGGAGTCAAGCACGATGTAAAGCAGTGGTTACCGGGTGGCAACCTGATCCCCGTTGATATTTCTGTCATGTACGGGTATACCACGATGGACCTGAACTCGGAACTGGAACTGTTGCCGGAAGATGTCATCCAGGATCAAAATAACACCGAGAATCCCTATGCAGCATCAACGTGGCAGGGGCAAAATGCCGCACTCACATCCGATGCGTGGACCATCAACGCCCTGGTCGGTAAAACGCTGCCGGTAATATCGGTTTACGGTGGTGTAGGCTACGAGGCCTCCACCCTGTCGATTAAAACAGCCGGCTCATATCCCACCGTGGTACCCAACACAGCGTACCAAGACGATCCGAACAACAATGAGCCCATGACTGTCGAAGCAGTTGATGAACCGATTGACGTGGAGATTGACGGTAAAAACGGCTTCCGCGCCCTTGCCGGTTTCCGGTTGCGGTTTGCGATCTTTCACATCTCCGGCTCCTACACCCTTGCCAATTATTCCAGCTACAACCTGGGGGTCGGGATTAGCTTTAGATAATCCGGCTTGCAAGATAAAACGACTATGGGGAGCCGAAGATGGCTCCCTTTTTTGTTACCTGCAATTTGAGCTTGCAGTCGCAATTGCTATTTTTGTCATCATTAACGGCCAGGAATTGGTATTGCATGGTACTGCCAATGCCTGTGCATGCAGCACACCGGCGTATCTGACCGGCGGTTCCGCTCCCATTTATTTTATCATCACAATGCAACCTCATCAATCTTTTAAAATTTCATTGGCAAACCACCTATGAGACGAACCGTGACCCTTTTAGTTATGCTGGCAGTTGGACTTGCCAGTCCCGTTTACAGTCAATCCGGCGGCGGATTCCATCCCTCCTCCCTGGAGGTAACCTGGCAGCTGGTCGATAACCACTACCAGGATCGAGCACAATTTCTCTCGGTGCTCACGCTCAAAAACGAGGGAGACCATGCCATTCCACCGGGCGGCTGGAGCATCTACCTGAACAATATGTCAGGAACCGACCAAACGGGGAATGTTGAGATAGAGCATATCAACGGCGACCTGAGCCGTTTGACGCCCACCTCTTCATTCGGTGGACTTGAACCCGGTGATTCCCTGGAGGTGGATATCGTAGCAGGCGGGTCCGCTTTGAATATATCCGATGCCCCGATCGGTCTGTACTGGGTCTGGGATGCCGATCCCAGGCGGGGAATCCCGGTTGATCAGTACAGCGTAAAATCGCCGGGAAACCAGGAGGCGCTCGACCGGGGACCACAGGACGAGGTACCTGTGGCCACACCGGCAACGGTGTATAGTTGGAACAGCACAATACGCGATATCGATACACAATGGCTGCCCCGCGTATTCCCCACACCGGCTAGCTACCAAGCGTCCGAAGGGAGCTTTACCCTCGGGCCCGGCGTACCGGTTCAGTACGATCCAATGTTCAGGAATGAAGCACAATATCTTTCTGCAGAACTTAAAAAAGTGTTCGGGATACGGGCACCCCTAACAACCGAAAACATCGATGGAAAGAAGATTATCCTGCAGCAGGGGGATACCGGGCCGGAAGGGTACGAACTCTCCATATCTCCCGAACAGGTCACGATTTCAGCCTCCCGGCCGGCCGGTATTTTTTACGGGATTCAGTCGCTTAAAACGGCCTTGCCCCCCTCCTCCTGGTCGGCCACCAAACAGTCGATTGACGTACCGGCGCTCCAGGTCAGCGATGCCCCTCGTTTCGGTCACCGGGCGTTTATGCAGGATGTATCACGAAATTTTCGGACCAAGGAGCAAATCCTCAAGACGCTGGACCTGATGTCGCTATACAAGCTCAACGTCTTCCATTTTCATTTCAACGATGATGAGGGATGGCGCATTGAAATTCCGGGGCTGCCGGAACTCACCACGGTGGGCGGGCAACGGGGACACACCCTCGACAACCATGAGCGCCTTCAGCCTTCGTACGGTTCGGGACCCCACCCCTCCTACCCCGGAAGCGGCTTCTACAGTACCGAAGATTTTATCGATATCCTGGACTATGCTGCAGAACGCCATATCAAAGTGATTCCGGAAATTGAGACTCCCGGCCATGCCCGGGCTGCTATCAAGGCGATGGACGCCCGCTACCGCCGCCTGATGGCGGAAGGCAAAGCGGATGAAGCAAGGAAATTCCTGTTGCGCGATCTCGACGACACATCGGAGTACCGCTCGGTACAGGGATGGGACGACAACGTGATCGACGTGGGCCTGCCCTCTACGTACCGGTTCCTTGCCAAAGTAATTGACGAGCTACAGGCGATGTATGAACAGGCCGGCGCTCCGCTGGATCGCATCCATATGGGAGGAGACGAAGTTCCCTCCGGTGCATGGGAACAGTCTCCGGCCGCCCAGCAGTTGATTGCCGAACATCCCGACCTGCAATCCACCGGCGATCTGTGGGGCTATTTTTTCCGCCGGGTCAACGATATGCTGCAGGAGCGTGGATTGTCGCTGTACGGGTGGGAAGAGATCGGCATGAAAGATGCGCTTTGGGGTGGAGAAACCCATTCGGTGGGCGATGAGGCGTTCGCCGAAGAGGATGTCCAGGTGGATGTCTGGAATAATGTGATCGGCTCCGGAGATGAAGACCTGGCCTATCGACTTGCCAATGCGGGATACAAGGTGGTGCTTTCCGGTGTATCCAATTTTTATTTTGACCTGGCCTATCAGAAAGCATTTCCAGAACCGGGACTCTACTGGGGTGGCTTCAACAGCCTGGAAAAACCGTTCTCCTTCATCCCATACAACTACTATAAAAATGCTGAGCAGGATGTTATGGGTCGGCCGTTGACAGAATCACATTTTGATGATATGGTGCGCCTAACAAAAGAGGGTCGTTCCAATATTGTGGGTATACAGAGTCTGCTATGGGGTGAAAAACTGATCGACGGGGAGCGACAGGAATATATGCTTCTTCCCAAGCTCCTTGCCATGGCGCAACGGGCGTGGGCCCCTCAGCCTGCATGGGCCAGGGGTAATTGGTCGGCAGAAAACCGGGAGCAGTACCAGCAGGCGTGGTCTGAATTTCTGAATATCATCTCCAAACAGCAGCTACCCCGGCTCGACCACTATGCCGGCGGGTTTAACTACCGCATACCCACTCCGGGTGCCATACTTCGCAACGGCAGGCTCGCGGCCAATGTCCAGCTTCCCGGCTTTACCATCCGCTACACGATGGACGGTTCGAAACCCACCACCCGGAGTACACGGTATATCAAACCAATGGCTGTATCTGAGAATGCCAATATTCGCCTGAGGGTGTTTAACCTCAACGGGCGGGGCGGCAGAACAATAACCGTGAGCGGTCGGTAATAATGGTGAGTGAACTTTTAAAAGGACAATCAATTGAAACCTCGTATTGAAATTGAATACTGCACTCAGTGTCGCTGGCTGCCGCGTGCCTGCTGGATGGCCCAGGAGTTGCTGACCACTTTTGAAGCCGAACTCGGAGGTGTTACCCTTGTTCCGGGGTCCGGGGGAACCTTTGAAGTGCGGTTGGAAAACAATATCATCTTTTCACGTTCAGAAAAAGGACGATTCCCCGAATCCAAGGAGCTGAAACAGTTGATCAGGGATCATATAGCACCCGGTAAAGACCTGGGTCATAGCGACAGCGGTCAATAATTTTTACCAACTGCCGTGCTTGCGGTTTAACCACTTTCTATTGACATTTCAGCTCTTATTGGGAGCAACGAAATATGGTGGACACCGGGTCGTTCTACCCGCCTTTCACCACCTGAATACGACGAATTTAATCCATCAAATATGGACAACCACATGTATAGTATAACCAGATACGTAATAGCTTTTTTATTTTTCGGGATGATATTTTCCTCAACTCTCCACGCTCAACAACCCGGTTCAGCCGAAGCGGACGGGGAATGGATTCAGCTATTCAACGGGAAAAACCTGGACGGGTGGACCCCAAAATTTACCGGTAGCGAGGCGGGGGTAAATTATAATAATACCTTCCGTGTGGAAGATGGAATCCTGACGGTCTCCTACGACAACTGGGATTCCTTTGACGGAGAATTTGGGCATCTCTTCTATGAAAAGTCATTCTCCAACTACCGCCTCCGGGTTGAATATCGTTTTGTGGGAGAACAGGTTACCGACGGTCCCGGATGGGCTTTCCGAAACAACGGGCTTATGATTCACGGGCAGCGCCCGGAGGATATGCGGGTTGACCAGGAGTTCCCCGTTTCGGTTGAAATTCAACTGCTCGGCGGTAACGGAACCGACCCGCGCACCACCGCCAATATCTGCACCCCGGGAACCAACGTGGTCATTGACGGGGAACTGGTGACACAGCACTGCATCACCTCCAGCTCGGAGACCTATCACGGAGACCAGTGGGTCACCGCCGAGGTGGTTGTACGGGGAAACAATATCAAACACTACATCAACGGCAACCTTGTGTTCGACTACAACGATCCGCAGCTTGATCCCAACGACCGGGATGCCAGGGAGATCCTGCAACAGGTGGATTCAAAAATTCTGACGGGCGGTACCATCTCTATCCAGGCCGAAAGCCACCCTACGCAGTTCCGGAAAATAGAAATTATGCCGCTGGCTGATTAGCAAAGCGGCTGCCGTGCCCCGAATCAATCTTTATACAGAGTTCAAATAGGGGGGGTACCTTGTGCAAATCATCCGGAACATCTAACTATTGACGAATACTACCAGAATCCATCATGAAATTTTACAGTCGCAAACTCATCAAACCGCAAGACCTGAACGCCAACGGCACCCTTTTCGGGGGGGCTCTTTTGGCATGGATCGACGAGGAAGCCGCTATCTACGTTACCTGTCAGCTCGACAAGGGAAACGTGGTAACCAAGTACATGTCGGAAATCAATTTTGTGAGCTCGGCCAAAGTCGGGGATGTCGTCGAAATCGGCATGGAGACCGTTAAATTCGGCACCTCTTCCATTACGGTGCGCTGCGAGGTGCGAAACAAATTCAATAAAAAGACGATTATCAAGATCGATACCATCGTCTTTGTCAACCTTGACGAGAACGGCCGGCCCACGCCTCACAAAGTAACTGAACCCGCCAACTAGATTTCAAAGCCAGTGAACAGGATTACAGTGTAAGTCCTTGTTCACTGGCTGAATAAAGTCAATATTTACCAACCGGGAGAGATGGCAAATCCAACATACCCTGACTTGTTCGGTCGTTGAAACGGGATTGCATAATAGATTTCAGCTATCAGGTAGCCCAGTATATTGACCCGCGCACTCAGCCCGGTGCTGAATACCGGGGCGCGTTCATTGGTGCTGCCACTGGTCCATTTCAGATCGCTGAACCTGAACGGTTCATTCGCTGTCCAGGCGTAGCCCGCATCAAAAAAGGTAGACAAGGTCGTGGGAACAGTCCGCGACCGGAACAAGGCCAGCTGCTCGGCTCCCAGTACCGGGATCCTGAATTCCACGTTGGCGACCGCCATGCGACTTCCCGACAATCGGTTTAACACTGCACATCCCTCTTCCCGGGTGCGACCACACTCAGAGGGAGTAAATGAGCTGGTGTTGTATCCCCGCATCAGGGTTTCATATCCTATAAAATTTGGGGAGAGCTGCTCTTCAGCATTGGCCCCCTGGAAGTAGCGGCCGGAATGTAGTCCCCGAAATGCAAGTGTAAAGGGACGCATGTACACATACCGGCGATAGTCTGCCAGCGCGTTGAGATAACTGAAATCTCCAGTTGTGGGCTCCACCTCGAAGCGGAGGCGGTGCCCGCGAATCGGGCCGGTAAAGGCGCTGATAGAGTTATCTTCCACATAGGCGGCTGACATGTTATACAGGTTGAGTGGAGATGGTGAACTCAAACTTTCCCTCGTTCTGTCTATCGGTTGTCCCAACGGGTTATACAAGGTTTCCTGCAGCTCCAGATCATACCAGATATGAGTCCAGCCGGCTGAAAACTCCAGCCGCTGCGTCTTGGAAAAAGGATACATCCCGAGCAGGGAAATTCTATCCTGGAATATTCTCCGGTTCAGGCGCTGCACCACCGCAACCTCCTGACCCGTTTCCAGCGTATCCGAAGTGACTCCGGCAGCGGAAGTGCGATAGGGCTGGTGGCTTACAGAGGCCCCGTAGATAAACCGGTTGTCCTGGTTTAGGTAGGATACCTGTCCCCCTATATCCTTGATCCGGCCCTGGGCCCTGACACTTGCAATGAGCTGATGCTGATTCAGCATATCGCTGAACTGCATCGTAACCCCGCCGGCTGCTCCCACGCCCAGCTGGCTCGACACCCCGACGCCCCCGCCAATACCGCCGCCAATGCCGGTAATCTTGAGTTTTGGAGTGTAGTCCCTGGTCCTGAATGAATCCGCGGAGGGGACATTGATATAGGGCTCCCTGAAATATGAACTGGTAATTTCATTACCGGTCAAGCCAACCGGGGGCAGATCATTGGCATCGGCCAGCTGGTCCTCAACCGTCAGTACCTGCGTTCCGATCGTCTCTACTTCAGGAATACGGTAGACACTATAATTTGAGGCCTCAAAAACCGAAACCATCACATCGCCTGACGTACCGGCTACCGTTAACGCGGGTGAAAGGGCGCTGATACCGGAAATACCGGTGTTTACACTGGTCAGCTGGTACCGCTGGGCGGCTTCAAAATCGTATCGATACAGGTTGCTAATACCGCGGTAGTCGGAGATATAGTAGAGCGAGGTCCCATCCGGGCCAAACTGCGGGTTGATATGTTTGGCATCGGGAAACTCCGGCAGTAAATCTATATCCCCTGTCTCCAGATCGTACATCCCTATCCGTGTTTTTCCAAACGTAAGCTTGTCGAAGTCGGTACCCGGGCCGCGATCGGTAACAAATGCAAGCTGAGAACCGTCAGGCGACCAGGTGGGTTGTAAATCGGAGTAGCGGTCGCGGGTGAGATTTTGAAGAGACTCCTCTTCCATATTGTAAACATACAGGTCGGTATATCCTCCATCAGCACCAGAAAAAGCGATTTTCTCGCCATCGGGAGACCATGAAGGATTGGTTATGGCGTCCACTGCACCGAATTTCAGGGTTTGAACAGTGTTCCCCGTTTCCACGTCAATAATAATAATCTGGTTATCCCCCTCCGCAAAAACAACAGCCGCAAATTGCTCTCCATCCGGAGACCAGGTACCGGCCGATTCAATAAATCGGAGCGCGTTCAGGTGTGGATTGGTAACGGTGCTGGTAAGACTCCGGATAATCTCCCCGGTTTCGGCATCCGCCACGAAAAGCTCTACTGAAAACAGGCTTTTTTCCGAAATAAATGCTACATATTCGCCGTTGGGACTCAACGACGGCCCCGCATTAATCGTCCCGGTATCTTTTGATTTGCCGAGTATTTTTGTGCCTACCTCGGAGGGATCATCGTGTTGCCGCACTGTTTCAGCATATTTTTCCCTGACCGAATGCTGCCAGAGGGTAGAAAGCGAATCCATCGAAATATTCAACGTACTTTCGATTCCCTGTCTGAGTCCTTTCTGGGCACTGTTTACATACAGGGGTGACACGACTTTATCGCCCCATTCACCGGTAATATATGCCCATACAGAATGGCCAAACCTGTAGGGAAAATAGCGCTGGCTGTTGCCGAGCTGCCGTATCGTGGGGAGTGTATCCTGGCGGACTGCATCCCGGAGCCACATCCCGGTATGGGTGCTTTCAGGTCCAATGGAGGCGTACTCTGCCATCCCCTCGATAAACCAGAGCGGCAGCTGGCTGGTCGCCCGAATTCCCCCTATTTTGTCGGTCGTTCGGGCGATATCGTACTGAAATGCGTGTACGAGTTCGTGGCCCAGCACATGGTTGGTACTCTGGTTGGCCTCTGCAAACGGCATAATCACCCGGTTTCGGAGTCCCTCGGTGACCCCGCCGGTGCCCACGCCCACGCTGGGTACCACATCATTTTGTTGGAAATCGGCGTGATTGGCATAAATGATGAGGGGATTCCTGGTTTTAAACCTGTGGCCCAGCAACTCTGTGTGGCGTTGATACCATCGTTCCGAGAGCCGGCCCAGGTCTTTGATCGCCCGCTCCTCCTGCGGGTAATGATAAATATCGAAATGAGATGTCTGTAGAATCTGGAAGTTGAAATCCTCATATTGTACCTTGTTGCGTCCGAAATACTGGGCTTCGACTTCCGGTACAGAAAAAAACAAAAGAAGTGTTACTGTTAAAAATACTTTAAAGACAGCCGTATATTGACTGGGAAAATTCATAAAAACCTTCCTGAATAATTGACCTTATGAATTCATTACTTCAATAACAACATAGTCTTGAGCGTTCCACAGTACATCACCGACATTTAAAATTTCAATCTAAATACTGACAAAAATTGAGCAGGAAAGATCGTACATACATTGATCGAGAGCTAATTGCAGGGCTGGTTTATAACGAAGAGGCCTATATCAAGGAGTTTGCAGATGCCAGTGAAGATTCGTTCACGGAGTTTAAAACCAATTACCGGAAATATCTTCTTAAACGGGACGAGACCAACTTCAGGAAGGCGGGGCATAAAATAAAACCGGTAGCCCAGATGCTGGAGATTGACGAGATCGTTGAGGAATATGAGCACGCCAAAACCCTATTATGGGACGAAAAGCCGGTTGAGAAGCTTGAGCAGTCGGTCGAAAAAATTGAAGGTATCTGTAATGAGATTATTCGGGAGTTGAAACAGATACAGGAAAATCCATCCGGATAGCATACCGATCCCTTGCTACAGCAGCTGTAGATATGACTGTCAATAATGGAAACCCAAGATCTGTGAGAGGTTATGCCCGCAACAAAATTCCGTACTTATGAATCACGGCGTAAATCCTGATACGTCCAGCAGGAGCGTGGCGAAATTGCTGGTAAAGGGGATCCTTTCTGTTATCTCACTGGTGATTTTGGTGTCGGCCACCCTGGTTGTGCCGTTGCGGTGGATCAATCCCCCGACCTCATCATATATGATTCAGCAAAAGTACAGCCTGCAAAACAGCTCCGGTGAGGCGATTCCGATCAGGCATAAATGGGTGGACTGGGACCAGATCTCGGACTATGCTAAAGTGGCGGCGATCACCTCCGAAGACCAGCGCTTCCCCGAGCACAACGGGTTCGATTTTGAAGCCATTAAAAAAGCCTGGCAGGAGAGTCAGCGGGGCGACGACCTGCGCGGCGCCAGCACTATTACCCAGCAGGTGGCAAAAAACCTGTATCTCTGGCAGGGCCGTTCCTACCTGCGGAAGGGAATAGAAGCCTATTTTACTGGTCTGATCGAACTGTTCTGGTCAAAGAAACGCATCCTGGAGATCTATCTGAATATTGCTGAATTCGGTCCCGGTATTTTTGGAGTTGAAGCAGCTGCCCGTACCTACTTCAACAGCTCAGCCGCCGATCTCAACATGCCGGAAAGTGCGTTGTTGATGACTGCCCTGCCCAGTCCCAAAAGATATGATCTGCACAACCCATCCCCGTATATGATCGAGCGGCGGAACTGGATTCTGCGTTATATGCACCTGCTGGGAAATACGGTGTATCTCGATCGGCTGGACAACGGGTAGCGGAGGAAACGGATTCCTGGTGCCCCGGTATCCCAAAATGGGATTTGAATCGTGGGCTGCGAATATTAAGTTTGACTTCACTTGTGGAGCTTTTTCCCATTTTAAATTGCAACACGGAGTCCGGGCGAACACAAACCTGATTTATAACCATTAACGATTTTCTCATGAACACAATTTTGGTAACCGGCGGAGCAGGATATATAGGCAGTCATACCACCGTTGAACTGCTGGAGGACAACTATGAGGTGATCGTGGTGGACAACCTCTCCAACAGTAAAAAAGAAGCCCTCCGCCGCGTTGAGGAGATTACCGGTAAAACGCTTACTTTTTACGAAGCGGATCTGCTGGACAAGGAAAAAATGGATCACATTTTTTCTGATCACCAGATCGACGCCGTAATCCACTTTGCCGGGTACAAGGCCGTGGGAGAGTCTGTGCAAAAGCCGTTAACCTATTATCACAACAATGTTACCGGCACGATATACCTATGCGAGATCATGGAAAAGCACGGTGTCAAGCACATTGTATTCAGCTCATCGGCGACGGTATACGGAGATCCCCATAAAGTACCTATAACGGAGGACTTTCCCCTTTCCACGACCAATCCCTATGGGCGGACAAAACTGTTTATCGAGGAGATCCTGCGCGATCTCAACACTGCGGATGAAACATGGAACATAGCACTGTTGCGTTATTTCAACCCGGTAGGTGCCCACGAAAGCGGGCGTATTGGTGAAGATCCCAACGATATTCCCAACAACCTGATGCCTTACATCAGCCAGGTGGCAGTAGGAAAGCTGGAAAAGCTCTCGGTGTTTGGGGATGACTATCCAACTCGCGACGGTACCGGGGTTCGCGATTACATTCACGTGGTAGATCTCGCACTCGGTCACCTTAAAGCGCTTGAAAAGCTGGATACCCGTCCCGGCCTGGTTACTTATAACCTGGGCACCGGACAGGGATACAGCGTGCTGGAGATGATCCGGGCGTTTCAAGAGGCTTCCGGCCGGGATATTCCCTATGAAATCACCGATCGCCGGCCGGGCGATATTGCCGAATGCTATGCCGATCCCACCAAAGCGGAAGAAGAGCTGGGCTGGACGGCCACACGCGATATCAACGACATGTGCAAAGATACCTGGCGCTGGCAGTCTCAAAATCCCGATGGATATGATGCTAACCCGCAATAGACAACTTTACTTCTATTTTGCTCCCACCCCCTCAGGAATAAAAAAATTACCCACCGTCGATCAAATCCAGGTTTCCGTGAATTGGTATGCCTGGTGTTTCATTATTTGTGGACTGATAATTCGTTATTTGTTTGAACCAATACCAATAACTAGGGCATCCTCATAACCATATTAATTCATTGGTTACCAATGAATTAGAGTATTTTTAATGACAATTGCATGCAGGGAATTTCCCTT
>NZ_JBINJE010000044.1:0-26513 GCF_043951955.1 Halalkalibaculum sp. DA384
ACCAGCAGGAGCACGATGAGCTGTTTGCCGCAATCCGCAACGGCGAGCAGATCAACGATACCGAGAACGGCGCCAAGAGTACGCTGACGGCCCTGATGGGGCGGATGGCCACCTACTCGGGGGATGTGATCGGCTGGGAGGATGCGCTCAATTCCCAGAAAAGCCTGATGCCCGAAAAATACGGCTGGGAGGAGACCCCGCCCGTCGTGCCGGGACCCGATGGAACATACCCGGTGCCCGTGCCCGGCGAGACTGAAGTATTATAGTCCCTCAAAATTCGCGGATGCTTTAACAGGCGGTCTCTTAACGGGTACCGCCTGTTTTTTTGTTCCGGGTACGCCATTTATTGTAAAGTTTTCAAAAAAGTTGCATAAAGAGTGAAAAATTCTATCTTGTAAATAGAACGCCTGCCTATCTTTATGTAATTTTTTACTACAGGGGTTCACGTCAAAGAAAGGGGAAGGAAACTTTATGGATCATTGCGACAAATTTGATTCGCTGCCGGATTCCGAAATTTGGCAACTGCTAAAAGAAGGAAATCGGAAAGCTCTCAAAACGTTATTTGATAAATACTACAATGACCTGTACAGCTATGCCTACAAGATAAGTCGTGACAAAGCCCTCTCAAAGGATTGCGTACAGGAGCTTTTTTATCGGGTTTGGGACCGGAAGGAGCATCTTTCCGATATTTCATCCGTGAAGGCGTATCTATGGGTTTCGTTGAGAAGAGATGTTTTTAAAGCGATCAGCAGGGATGACAAAACGATACACAGCGAAGATATTATTTCATACCCTGAACTGTTATCGTTCACACATGAAGATTTTATCATTCAAAAAGAAAAAAAAGAAGAGCAGAAAGAGGCTCTCCTTCGAGCTCTGAACAATCTGCCTGACCGGCACAGAGAAGCTATTTTTTTAAAATATTTCAACGGCTTAAGCTACAGCGAAATACAGCAGGTGATGTCGGTTAACTATCAAACAGCACGAAACTATATCTATCACGGCGTGAAAGCCTTAAAAAAAGAATTTGAGGGTAAAATATTCGTATCCTCAATCAAGGAAGCTATATAGGCCGAAATTACGGGTAGGGCGTGTAGCTAAGAATATTTTTTTTGTAAATAGCGATTACAAGCTCTTTCCTAACCGCTCTTTACTAGTATAGTGACTGAAGTTGTCAATAACCTTGGTGGTTTCAGAGAGGGGGAGTTAATGGGTAATAACAGCTTGTCCATAGATGAATTAACCCAGGATATCTCTTTTATCCGCTGGGTGAAGGGAACAGCCCGACCGGAAGAGATAAAGAAATGGGATGCATGGCTCGGCGAAGCGCCTGAAAACCGCTGCCGGGCTCGGAAAGCACAGCAAAAAGTGTTGGGGATAAACTTTGTCACCCGGTCGGTTTTTGACCTGGAACAGGAGTGGTCGGAGCTCGACCAGAGGATTACCGGCAGCATTCTTTCATCCAAATCGGCACCGGTTGCACCGAAAAAGTATAACCGGATCTTAAAAACAACAGCATCGGCTTCAGTTGTCATTTTGGCAGCGGACGCCGGACCGTTTCCGCTTTTTACCGGGTCGGAGAATCTCCCGGCCGCGCAGGATGAAACCGAATGGACAACGGTAGAAACTCCATACCGTCAGCTTAAAACAGTTACTCTTTCTGATGGCTCCACCATCATTCTTAACGCCAATTCTTCTGTCACGTTTCCTTCTTGCTGGATGCGTACAAGGAGTGCAGAGCTTTTTCTGGAAGGAGAAGCCTATTTCTCCATCCCGGATCGAAATTCTGCGGATACCATACCGTTTAAAGTCACAACGACCGATGGTACCATTTATGTAACGGGCACCAGGTTTGTTGTTAAGACGGATGAAAACAATACGGCTGTAGCACTTGAAGAAGGGGCCATTACCGTCACAAGAAATCTGGACGGCGAGCCCCCCGCAGTCGCCTACGAGGTAAAACCCAATGAACTTGCTGTTTTACACAAGCAAGACGCACACGTCAGCATTTCAGCAATATCAAATATAGAAGTGTTCACTTCTTGGACCGACCACAAGTTGGTGCTCGACAGCTCACCTTTTAGTTATCTGGTTCAGCGAATAAAAGAGACATACGGAACCAACGTCACCGTTACCGACGATCGGCTGTATCACCGGAAATTAACGGGATCAATACAATTAAAAGACCTGTCGCATGTCGTGCAGTCCGTTTCTGATGTAATGGATATCCACGTTACTCAGAAAGACGGGACTGTGTATTTCGGAAATAAAAACCGGTAAAAAAGAAAGGGAAAATCATCACAAATCAAAAAAATACCATGGCAAATCCATATCTAACTTAATAATAAAACTTATAAACATAGGGACAATGAAACTAACAAAATCAATTTTCCCCATCCTGGTGGCGATCTGCATGATCGTACCGGATCTGTCAGCCCAGGATGAACTTGACAATGCATTAACCCTGAATAGCCGGACCAATATTCACCTGGTGAAGTCGGGGACATTGCTGAGCGACGCACTGGCGGAAATCGAGGAAAAATATAATGTTGTTTTTCTTTATGAAAGCCGCTTGCTGGAGTCCAGAGTAGTGGACCGTGAATTTATGCTGTCGGATGACAACTTAATTAAGGGCGTGCAGGATATTATCGAGGAATACCCGCTGAAGCTGAAACAGCTGGATCACAGCCTGTATGGCATTATTCGGGATGAGTTCGCAGAAGCTGAAAAAGTATATATAGAGCTTGTAAGCGGGCAAGTAACCGACAATGCCGGGGAATCACTGCCCGGTGTGAATATCCTTGTTAGCGGTACCACGATCGGCACGACATCCGACACGGACGGCAACTGGGAGCTGGAGGTACCCTCGCTACAGGATACGCTGGTTTTTTCTTTCGTGGGATTCCAGACCCAGGTAGTTCCGATTGAAGGCCGCACGGAGATAAATGTGACGCTGATTCCCCAAACCTATTCCGGTGAAGAGCTGGTGGTGGTAGGGTACGGCACACAGACACGGGAAACTCTGACCGGCTCTGTAAGCTCGGTTTCCGGAGCCAGGATGGAAAAAGTTCCTGTTACGAACATGGCCAACAGCTTGACCGGCCAGCTGCCGGGCATTGTAACGGTAAACAGCAGCGGGGAGCCCGGCTATGACGGGGCAACCATTCGTATCCGTGGGGAACATACCCTGAACAACAACCAGCCCCTGGTTGTGATTGACGGGGTTCCCGATCGATCGGGAGGCCTGGACCGGCTGAATCCCCGGGATATTGAAAATATCAGCGTACTGAAAGATGCCTCGGCGGCAATTTACGGTTCGCGTGCAGCCAACGGCGTAATCCTTATTACCACAAAGCGGGGGCGGGAAGGGGCTCCCCAGTTCACGCTGAATCTGAACCAGGGATTTAATCAGCCGACGCGCATTCCCGAGATGGCGGACGCGGCCACCTACATGACGATGCTGAATGAGATCGATAATTACCGGGGCCTCGGCGACCGCTATACACAGGAACAGATCGACTGCCACAGAAACCAGGAGGACCCGTGGCTGTGCCCGGATACCGACTGGTTTGCCGAAGCGCTAAAACCGATGTCATTTCAATCCCGGGCTGACATGTCGGTGTCGGGAGGCGGTGAATCCATAAAATACTATCTTTCATTCAGTGGATTGACCGAAGATGGATACTACGAGAACAGCGCCACCCGCTACAACGAGTACAGCTTCCGTAGCAATATCGACGGACAGCTTTCCGAAAGTATCACCCTTTCCTTCGACGCCCTGGGGCGATTTGAAGATCGCAATTTCCCAACCGAGGGGGCCGGCGCCACTTTCCGCATGCTGATGCGCGGCAAACCGAACGAACATGGATTCTGGCCCAACGGTCTGCCTGCACCTGACATCGAGAACGGTACCAACCCGGTAGTCACCGGAACCGATGCCACCGGCTATGACGATGACGAACGCTATTATTTCCAAAGCAATGTCAGGCTTAAAGTCGAAATTCCGGGGGTCGAGGGACTGGCCTTTGAGGGAACGGCCTCATATGACAAGGATTTCCTCCAGCGTAAACGGTGGCAGACGCCGTGGACCCTCTATTCTCTTGAGGGCTTTGACACGAATGGAGACGGCATCGCCGACGGGATGGACAGCAGCGGGGAGCCGATCTTTAACTCCAGCCTCGTACCCAACCAGGACGCCAACCTTCAGCAGTGGTCTGAAACAGGCGATGGCATATTGCTGAACTTGGTGGGAACCTATCAGCAGGATATTGGGGATCACTCCTACAGTGTGCTACTGGGAGCCGAACGGCAGGAAGCCAACAACTCCGGGTTCTGGGCCTTCCGCCGCTACTTCCCCTCTACCCAGATTGATATACTTGATGTGGGGGGCGAGGAGCAACAGGATCTTGGGGGCGGTTCACGACAGGTAATTGATGACCGAAATAACCAGGAAGCCCGGCTCAACTATTTTACCCGCCTGAATTACAACTATCAGAGCAAGTATCTCTTCGAATTCGTCGGTCGGTACGACGGGTCCTATATCTTTCCCGAGGGCGAACGGTTCGGTTTCTTTCCCTCTTTCTCCCTGGGATGGCGACTGAGCCAGGAAGACTGGTTCCAGGATGCTACGGGCGACTTTTTTGACGAGCTGAAGCTACGTACTTCCTGGGGACAGACGGGCAATGACCGTATCGAAGAATGGCAGTTCCTCTCCACCTATACGTTTGGCGGGGGATATATCTTCAACAACTCGGTGATGCAGAGTATTTTTCCGGGTCGCACGCCAAATCCAAATGTAACATGGGAGGTAGCCAACCAGTTTGACGTCGGCATAGAGTCAGCAATCTTTGACAACCAGTTGTCGATAGAATTCGACTACTTCAACTACCTGAGGGAAGATATCCTGTGGTGGAGAAACGCCTCTGTTCCGCAGACAGCTGGCCTTGAACTCCCGAGGGAGAATATCGGTGAAGTGAAAAGCTGGGGATTCGATGGCTCCATCTCATGGCGCAAGCAGCTGAGCTCCAACTTCCTGATCGATGTTGCGCTTAATGGTGGCTATGCTACCAACGAAATCCAGTACTGGGATGAACCGCCGGGAGCTCCCGAGTGGCAACAGTCGACGGGAAGAATGATGGAAGCTCCGCTTTTGTACAACGTCATCGGTGTATTCAGCAACCAGGAGGAAGTAGATAACTACCCCCACTGGGATAATGCCCGACCCGGTGATCTTATTTTTGAAGATGTGAATGATGACGGTGTAATCAATTCAGATGACCGAATCCGGGTGGAGAGAACCGATCTTCCAAAATGGAACGGGGGATTAAACATCAGTGGCCAGTACAAGTCCTTCGACTTTGTCGTATTCTTCCAGGGTGCGGCAGGCGCTTCTCAATGGGTGCAGACCCAGTCCGGAGATTTTGGGAACTACTTCCAGGAGTTTGCGGAAAACCGGTGGACCCCCGACAATCCGGATGCCTCGGGACCGAGAGCATTTCAGCGTGAAGAGGAATACTGGATTTCTCAACAAAACACCTACTTCTACCTGAATACGGATTACGTCCGCCTGAAAAACCTGGAAATCGGGTATAATGCTCCCACTTCGTTCACAAGCCAGTTGGGACTTGACCGATTGCGGATATATGCAAACGGGTTCAACCTTTTGACGTTCAGCGACTTTTGGATGGATCCGGAAGCACGCAATGCCTCAGGATCATACTACCCGCAGAAAAGGGTTGTTAACCTGGGACTCTCGCTGTCATTTTAGCGGTTTGCCGGTGCCCGCCTGATCCCGCAACAGCTCGGGTGGGCACCTCCCTTAAAACTATTGAAGATAAAAGGAAATACGATGAAGAAACTACACACTATATATCAAATACGATTTAAGGTTCTGGGCGTCCTCTGCATCCTGTTTTTATTCGGGTCGTGCAGCGAAGACGTACTGAATCTCAGTCCCACGGACCAGATATCTGACAACACCGTTTGGGAGGATCCCGCGCTGATTGACCTGTATCTGGCAGATATTTACAGAAGAATGCACCACGGACTTGACGAGGTCAAGCTTTCCTCACTCTCGGATGACACGCATTTCATCCACGGGTACGGCACGATCGAAATTGTGCAGGGCATCTCCAGCCCGAGTAATATCGGGGCCTGGGGGCGCGGCGATCTCCGGCACTTCAGGTGGGATCATCTGTACAGCGCCATACGCCAGACCAACATTGTGCTGGCCAATATCGATGAGGCCAATGTCAGCGAGGAGTTCAGAGATCACGTGAAAGGGGAGACGCATTTTTTGCGCGCCTTTTTCTATCACAATCTCGTCCGAAATTACGGCGGTGTCCCGATCGTTACGCAAGTCTTTGAGCTTGATGACGATTTGCTGGTTCCGCGGAACAGCTTCGAAGAGAGCGTCAACTTTGTGGTGGAAGAAGCCGACCGCGCTGCAGCCCTGCTCCCGCTGGAAGCCCGCGATTTAGGTCGGGCGACCCGGGGTGCGGCACTGGCGTTGAAATCGCGAATACTGATTCATGCGGCCAGCGACCTGTTTGCGGATCCCATCGGTTCAAATCCTGAAGTGACGGGGTACACCTCCGGCAGCCAGGAGGCTCGCTACCAGGCTGCCAAGGATGCTGCCGAAGCCGTAATGAATATGGGAATCTACAGCCTCTTTGAACGGGTTCAGGGTGATCCCGCCACGAATTATGAGCAGATCTTTATTGTAAATGAAGATCATGAAGAGACAATCATGGCGCGCTTTTTCCTCGGAAGCCGCGACTGGCAGGATCGCTTCCTGCCCCACCAGTTTAACGGTCCGAACGGTTATCGCGGGTGGGCTGGTAACACCCCGCTGCAGTCGCTGGTCGACGCCTACGAGATGGCTGACGGCACTGCGTTCGACTGGAACAACCCGGATCACGCCTCCGATCCCTATGCCAACCGGGACCCCCGCCTTTATGCCTCTATCCTTTTTGACGGGGCTCCCTGGGTAACGCCTCCCTCCTTCAGGGAACCGTATGACGCGTTCGGAAACATCCAGACGTTTGAACGGGTGACGCTCCCGGATAACTCGCAAGTTGTGGGGGTTGATACCCGAAACGGTCCGATAGAGGACTGGAACGGCAGCTATTCCCGCTATTATTTGCGGAAATTTATCGATCCCACGCTGCCGCCACAACAGCGGCAGGAAACCCCGTGGATCTACTTTCGTTACGGGGAAGTGATACTCAACTATGCTGAAGCGTGCATCGGACTTGGAGAAGAGCAAAATGCAAGGGATGCCATCAACATGATTCGGGAACGGGCGGGCATGCCCGACATCACCGACAGCGGGCAGGCGTTGATTGAGCGGTACCAAAATGAACGTCGTGTGGAGCTTTTTGGTGAAGAACACCGGCTGTTCGATATCCGGAGGTGGAAAACCGCTCCCACCAAGTATGAAGACGCCCGTGGTATCCTGATAACTGCGGAAGCGACCGATCCCAGGGATCGCAGCACATATTCCAATTACACCTATGATCCCACCCTGCACGTGCAAGACAGGGCGTGGGATGACAGCCACTATTTTGCACCGATCCCGTTTGACGAGATCAATCGAAACGACCAGCTGGTGCAGAACCCGGGATATTAATCCCGTAAAATGCTGAAAAGCAGTTCATAATTGTGAAGCAGGTCCGATGGCGTTGGACCTGCTTCTTTTTTACCACCGTTTGAGGAAGCATGAGCAGAGATTCGTGAGGTTATCTCACGTCAGGCGGGCGAATTTCGCTAACGATAACATAATGTATTCCCGTTTAGAGATTCATAGCACCTTGCTACACCTATTCCTCGGTGTACTGACCGGTTTTGCTGCCGCTCCCATTCAATCGGCTGCGCAGTCTTCGTTGGTGCAGGGAATAGTGACAGACCGCGCCTCGGCACGCCCACTGGAAGGAGCCAACGTAGTCCTTCAAAAACCGGGAGGCGAGCAGGAGATTCGCCGCGGGATGGCCACCGACAACAACGGATTTTATCAGATTACGAATGTGCAGCCCGGTTTGTACCTCTTCCAGGTCAGCTTCGTGGGATATACGACATTCAAGGATACACTGACACTGGAACGAGAAGAGATACGGACGGTCAGCGTAGCCCTGGAACCGGATGAAGAACAGCTCAGTGAGCTTGTCGTATCGCCACTGCGGGGAGCAGCCCGGCTGGAGGCGGGCCGGCAGGAAATATCGTCGGTGGAGATCCAGCGGGTTCCGTCTCCCTCGGGTACGGGTGATCTTGCCAGCTACCTCCAGGTTTTGCCGGGTGTTGTATCGACAGGAGACAGGGGCGGACAGTTTTATATTCGCGGTGGTACACCCACCGAAAACATGGTACTGGTCGACGGAACATTGATCTTTCAGCCTTTTCATATTCTGGGCTTTTTTTCGGTATTTCCGTCGGACCTGGTCAGTGAAGTCAATTTTTATGCGGGGGGATTCGGGCCGCGCTACAGCGGGCGGCTCTCCTCGGTGCTGGACGTGAAGATGAGGGACGGCGATCGTTACCAGCCGAAGGGAGCGGTCAGTCTGAGCCCGTTTCTGGGAGAACTCGCGGCTGAAGGCCCTGTTAAAAAAGAAAAATCCTCCTTCATCGCCTCGGCACGACGCTCTCTTGTTGAGCAAACCAGTCCCTGGCTGCTCAATGAAAAACAGCCGGTCCATTTTGAAAGCCAGTATCTTAAAATAAGTCACTTTGGAGAGCAGGACTCCCGCTGTTCCGCCCTGGCGCTCCGGACGCTCGACCGCGGCCAGCTGGATATCGAAGGTACGGAAGTGACCCAGTGGAAAAATTTTCTGCTGGGGGGTCGGTGTGTTGTGTTGCCGGTTGACACCGACCTGCTGTTTGACCTGAACACCGGTTTTTCTCACGTGTCAAATGCGGTGGGCAGCCGCGGTGACCCGGAAAGATTTTCATGGATTACACGGTTTAACCTGGATGCCAACATCACGCGGTATATCCGGCAGACAAGATTCAACTATGGACTTTTTGTACACATTCAGTCGCTGAAGTACGATTTCAGGGACCAGTTTCAGGTGCCCCAGCTGGCGGCTGCTCACCTGTTGAACGGAGGAGGCTACTTGGAAGCCACCATACCTGTGGGTCGACAGTTACGGCTGTACCCGGGAACAGTTTTTACACTCTACCGGGAAAATTATAAGACAGGGTTGCAACCCCGCTTCAGAGTTACCTGGCAGCCGCGCAATAGGGAGGATGCCGCGTTGAATTTGGCGTTAGGCCGCTATACGCAGTCGCTTGTGGGACTTAGCGATACCAGAGACGCCAGTTCTGTTTTTACCGCTTGGATGCCCGCCCCGGTTGGAACAGCTAAAAAAGAATCCATCCATGCGCTGATGGGGTGGAACCAGGCGCTGGGTCGGGGTATTCATTTTACGGTGGAAGCGTATCATAAATGGTTGCGAAACATCCCGGTGGCAATCTGGAGCACGCTGGCGGAATTCACGACCGATCTGGGCCTGACCAACGGGCGCATCTACGGTAGTGATATCCGCCTTGAATTAAATTATCACAAGTGGTATGGATTCCTGGGCTATGGATATACATGGACGGAGTACCAGTCCGCGCAAGATCATTTCAGCATCTGGTTTGGAGAACCGGTCCAGCACTATCATCCCCCGCATGATCGCCGGCACAAACTCAATGGATTGATGAGCATGTCGCTTGGAGCGTACGAGTTTGCATTTCGCTGGGAGTTTGGCACCGGGGTGCCGTTTACGCGACCGATCGGGTTTGACGAAATATTTTTCTATAACGAGCGGCTCCCGGATCTGAAACGGGCATTCGGCACCTCGCGTGTCATTCTCGAAAAGCCGTACCAGGGTAGGACCCCGGCCTATCACCGGTTGGATATTTCGCTAGAACGCTCGTTCAGATTTAAAACCGCCAGCCTGGCACTGCAGATCGGGGCAGTAAACCTGTATGACAACAACAACCTTTTCTATTATGATGTTTACACTCACCGGCGGGTAGATCAGCTGCCCCTGGCTCCCTATCTTTCTATAAAACTCGGGTACCGCTGATGATCCCACTCCGCAAATTTACACGAAATATGACCAGTAGTTTCGGGTTCGTTGCGCTTTTTCTATGCAGTTTGTGGGTGGTTGGTTCATCCTGTGAACAGCCTTTTGAGCCGGTTCGGGAAAATGAGCGACATTTCTTTTCCATCAACGGGTACCTGGATGTATCGGCCGACACCCAGTGGGTACGGGTGATGCCGGTTCGAGAAACTATAGGCCTGTCCCCCGGACTGCCGGTCCCCGTGGTGGCGCTTGAACACCTGCAAAGTGGTCAACTCGGTACCATGAGGGATTCACTTTTTCGATATGCGGGCAATCGGTACGCCTATATTTTCTGGTCGACCATGCAGATTCTGCCCGGAGAGAGATACCGGATTTCGGTAACCGACTCCGCTGGCCGCAACAGCTACGCAGAAGTTACGCTCCCGCAGGATTTCCCGGTCCCGCAATTTAGTGAACCTGAATTCGGAGCCGATATCCTGACTATTCGGCAAGTTGAACGGCTGGCTGATGTGCAGGTGGTCTATCGCATACTCTACGATGAAACCGGGAAAACAGTTGAGGTTTCGTTTCCCTTTCTGCAACAGAGTGTCTTTATTCCGCCGTCAACCTACCGGGTTTCGATTAATCCCGATTTCGGGCGCTCGATGATCCGTGAAATGTATTGTGGCATTACCGTGACCGAGCGGAATGTGTTTGTGGCCTCGGGCGGTCCTGAATGGGTGGATTTTTTTTCCCTTGACCGCCATACGATCGCTTTACCTGAAGGGGTATCCAATATTGAAAACGGGGTCGGATATTTTGGAGGAATTCTCAGTAAAACCTTTCCCTATGTGAACAGTGAAGGAGATCGGGGACTGTTTCAGGTGCCTTGCCCTTCGTAGATCTCGTTGACACTTAGCCCGGATTTCACCAAGAATTTTTTTAGCAAGGCGAAGGGAAAAGGGCCGCGCAGGCGTACGTTGGTACATTGAACAGGTGATTTGTCCTTCAACGCAGCTGAAAGGCCAATTTCGCAGCCTATTACGAACTGTAATGATGATTTGGCAGTAAAAAATGGGATAAGGTATGGTCATCCATGAAGTTACATGATTTTATCCAAAATACTCGTGAGAAACCCGGGTTAGGACGTTCACAAAAGTCACGCTCTTCCCCGTAGGGTCTTCCTAATCATCCTTGCTTGTGTTCATTTTGAGTGGTTGACCCAGGCTCAAAAATGCGGGGTTCAGTAAAATTGCTATGGCAACAGAGTACCACTCAGGGTTTGAAATGGGCAGTGACCTCCGTTGGGTCGTTGGTACTTCGGCCTTCGCGGATATGCAGAATTTCATTCAGATTAAGTTCTGGTCCCTTCAGCGTATCGGTCCGTCCCGAAGGCCATTGGATGGAAAGTTTTTTAATGACTGATCTCCCCAGCCCAAAGAACAGTGATTTGCTGCCCGAACTCAGGTAGGAGTTGCCCGCCGAGACAATTTGATGTTGGGTTAATCCATCTTTTCGCTCAATAGAAACACGGGCACCGATCGCATCCCGGTTGGAAACCGTCCCTTCAAGATCAATTTTGATCCAGTTGTTTCCAGCAGTCTGGTTCAGAAGCAGCTGCGGGGCAGCCCCGTCAATATTGGAAAAGATGAGATCCGGTTTCCCCGAGCGATCCATATCGATCACAGCCAGCCCACGGGTAAGCTGATTGTTTGGAAACTGTACGACGCTCTCCGTAACATCTTCAAATCCCCTATTGCCGGTATTTTTAAAAAAGAGGTTTTCCGCCTCCTCATATTGATCCCAGATAGGCCCGCCTGCCATCGCCAGGTCCAGGTGCCCGTCCAGGTCAAGGTCAACAAAAGTGATACCCCAGCCAGAAGAGCGGGCGCTCGGCATTATGCCGGTGTAGAAAGTGGCAAGATCGAACCGAAGATTTTCATAATTCCTGAACAGGGTGGTCATCTGGGGAGCCAGGTTGGTCATAACCAGGTCCATGTATCCGCTGTGGTTAAAATCGGCGGCATCCACTCCCATGCTGCTTTTGTACTCATCGACAAACCCCGCCTTGCCTATTTCAAGGAAGGTCCCCTCGCCGTTGTTCAGGTACAACCTGTTGGGCGACATATCATTCGTGATATAGATATCGGGCCACCCGTCGTTGTTAAAGTCAGACCAGATGGAAGAAAGGCCCTTTCCATTCTCACGGTAACCGGTTTCATCACGGTTTGTTATGCCGGTCTCATCTGTTACGTTGGTAAACGTGCCATCCCCGTTGTTTCGGAAAAGCACGGAGGACTGCCCGTTATAATCCACCGGGATGAGCGCCCCCCTCCCGTAGTGCGCAGGGCTGTTAATATCCCAGTCAACATTGTTAATTACCAGAAGATCCACGTGCCCGTCCCGGTTATAATCTCCGGCAGATGCGGCAGCTGCAAGGCAGGGGAGGACTCCGCAAAGTCCGTCCAATGCAACGCCCGCCGAGGCTGTAATATCTGTAAAAGTTCCCCCGTGATTCTTGAAAAGCTGTCCGCCGTTGTATGCAGCAATATAAAGGTCCTGGCTGCCGTCATTGTCAAAATCAAAGAAGAGCGCCCCCATCGGATAGCCCCGGATGTTATTTAGTCCCGCTTCTGCGGTTCGGTTTTCAAATGTTCCGTCTCTCCGGTTCAGGTAAAGGGCCGATTGTGAGTATGGTTGTGGATAATTCGGATCAAAAGAGGGCATACCCGTAAAGAAGAGATCCTCCCAGCCGTCGTTGTCAATATCGGCCACGGCTACCCCTCCGCCCATTACTTCCAGGTAGCTGGGATTGGCCCTGTAAATCGGGGCTCGCCTGTAGGAATCGAGTCCGGCCCGTTTTGTTACGTCAACCAGTTCAATGTTGGGACCCGAAAGAAATTCCATTTTGTAGAAACCGGAATAATAGCCAATACCCGCAAGCAGAATAACAGCCAGGCCGCCAATGGCGATATATGATAATCTCAGTCGGGCGCCCTGAATATTTTTTGTTGAGCCGGACATAGGCAGATGTGGATATTGCACTTGTTGATGTTGGCAATTGTAGGTAAAATGAAGAAAAAAGTTTTTCGAAACCACTGGTAGGTTCAATTTTTTGAACAGGCAGGCTGAATCGCCAGAACCCGGTGCCGGGAATACAATTACGGAACATTTAATATGGGCAGGGAATTGAAGTTTATGATAACGGTTTCTGCGGTGCTGCTGGTAACGGCGCTCTGGTTTCAGCTGCTGCTCGTTCCCGGACCATTCGAGAATAAGAAACAGCAGTCTGCCGCCGATACCGGTCCCGACCCCGATATTCCGGAAGGGAGACGGTTGTCCGAGATGCACTGCAGCAGCTGCCACAAGTACCCGAGTCCCGGGCTGTTGCCCTGGCAAACCTGGCGTTTTGAGACGCTGGGGGCAATGGCTCCCTTTCTGGGAATCGATGATCCCTCGACGAGCAGTAGTTCACGTGACCAGCAAAAAAATCCCTACATCCCTGACAGCGTGTATCCGGCGGAACCCAGGATTAGTGAGGAAGAGTGGAAAAAAATTCGTGCTTTTTACCTGTCTGCTGCCCCTCCCAAATTAGCAAGGAACGAAGCGAAACCCCGGATAACGGTCGACTCACTTTACTTCAGATCCCGTACGCCGCGTATAATGCCGCCAGACTTCCCGGCGGTTACTGCAGTTGCATTTGATCCTGGGAACCGGGTGTTATTCATTGGAGAAGCTAATGAAAGTAGGTTATTGATTTTCAATCAAGAGCTGGAGGAGGTGGAGCGTTACGACACCGATTCGCCGGTCTCCCATATTAAGATTCTCGGCGATACTATGAAGCCGGGACCACGCAAGATCTTAATTACCCTGATCGGAAACCTGTACCCGGGTGATGCCCCATATGGGTCGGTGCTGCACGCACGTTATGATGCCGAAGATCAGGTCATGCAGGTGGATTCCGTTCTCTGGGATCGTATAGCCCGCCCTGTGGAAAGTCAGCTTGCGGACCTGGATGGAGATGGATCAGACGACCTGCTGGTCAACGAGTTCGGGCACCGTGCCGGAAACCTGTTTTGGATGGAGAATATTGGGAACAAGGTCCAACACGAAAAAAAGATACTGATCGACCGGCCGGGCTGCATTCAGTCGCATGTAATGGATTATACCCGGAATGGCCACCGGGATATCCTGGCACTCTGTACCCAAACTGACCAGGCGATATATCTTTTTGAAAACAGGGGAGCAGGGGAGTTCCACAGGCAGACATTGCTCCGGTTCGAGGTTACCGCCGGGTCCAGTTCGTTTGAAGTCCATGATTTTAATCAGGATGGGAACCCGGATATCCTGTATACCAGTGGAGATAATGCCGACTTTTCCCAGACGCTGAAGCCGTATCACGGCGTATATATTTATTTGAATGATGGCCGCGACGAATTCACAGAGGCGTGGTTCTACCCGGTAAACGGGGCATACAATGCGAAAGCCCGGGATTTCAATGGTAACGGCCGGCTGGATATCGCCGTAATTTCCTATTTTGCCGATTATGCGAACAGTCCGGAAGAGGGCTTTATTTATTTCGAGAATCAGGGAGATCTGTCTTTTATCCCATACCATCACCCGGCGGCCGGTGCGGGAAGATGGCTGACGATGGATGTAGCAGATTGGACCGGCAACGGAAGGCCGGATATTGTGTTGGGCAGCTTCCCGGAAGGTCCCTTCGCAAATACCAGCCGAAATTCGGAGCAGTGGAGAGGGGGACCCTGTTTTTTGGTGTTGGAAAATCAATCGCACGGGGCGGAATGAAGTTGTCATTTTCCGGCAGTGAAGACCCAGGGCCGGCTGTATAACTAAGGATATAATTCTATCCCGGAAATAAAGCTAACCAATTGCTTGCAATCAATTTATCAAACGTGAATCGAACCTGTATTAAAACATTATCCCTGTTTTTAATAGTTGTCGGGGTTTGGGCGGGATGCTCCCCGGACAGCGACCTGCAGTGGCACCAGGAAGAGGACTATCGCTGGGCGGAACTTTCACCGGGATTTTGGGGCGGCACCGGGTTTCGTCAGCTCAACCCGTCGTCGACAAAAATTGAGTTCAGCAACCGGGTGTCGGACCAGGATGTGCTGGAAAACAGGAACTATCTCAACGGATCGGGAGTGGCCGCCGCGGATGTAGACGACGACGGGCTTGTCGATCTCTATTTTGGGCAGCTGAACGGTCCCAATAAACTGTATAAAAACCTGGGAGGACTCCAGTTCAGCGATATTACGGATGAGGCGGGCGTGGCGCTCGAAGGATACAACACTTCGGGCGTCCTGTTTGAGGATGTGGATGGAGACGGGGACCAGGATCTGTTGGCAACTTCTCTCTCAAAGCGGAATGAACTCTATATCAATGATGGGAAGGGGCATTTTGAACGGCGGGAAAACAGCGGGCTTGGGCCTTCAAAAGGAAGCAACACAATGGCGATGGCGGATATTGACGGGGATGGGGACCTGGATCTCTATATCACCAACTACAAGTTGAAAACCGCCCGGGATATCTTTACTGCTGACGAGCTGGCACTCCAAAACACCGTGGAAAAAAGGGGCGATTCCCTGGTAGTACTTCCACCCTACGATGAGTATTTCGGGATTATTGAAACGGAGGGTCAATCCTACCGCAACGAATATGGAGAGGAGGATGAGCTGTACCTCAACGATGGGAAGGGATATTTCCAAAAGGCCGAAAACCTGAACCAGCGGTTCATCAGTTATGACGGGGAGGGAAAAGGGTTGTCGCGCGACTGGGGTCTAACGGCAAAATTTTACGATATCAACGGTGATCACCACCCCGACCTGTATGTGGCCAACGACTTTTGGACCCCGGACCGTATCTGGATAAACCAGGGCGACGGAACGTTTAAAGGAATTCGCAGGAATGCCATTCGCAGCATGAGCTTCTCTTCCATGGGGGTCGACTTTTCAGATATTAACCGGGACGGGCGGACCGATATATTCGTTACCGAAATGTTAAGTGCTGATCACGAGCACAGTATGCGGCAGATCTCCGATTATCTCGATCCCATTGATGGCCGCCCGCAATACAATCGGAACTCGCTTTACCTGAACCGGGGCGACCACACGTTTGCCGAGATTTCATACCTGGGTGACCTGGAGGCAACAGAATGGTCGTGGGCCACCAAATTTTTGGATATCGATCTCGACGGGTACGAGGACCTGCTGATTACGACCGGGAACGGGAATGACTACCAGGATATGGACACCCAGATTGAGATGCAGCGGCGGGATCAAATGAAACCGGCTTCGGGTGACCTGCTGAAATACCCGGTATTGAACCTGCCGAACAAGATGATCAGGAATAACGGGGACTTGACTTTTACTGACAAGAGTGCCGAATGGGGATTTACGGATCAGGATATATCGCTGGGAATGGCCGTGGCCGACCTCGATAACGACGGAGATCCCGATCTGGTGATAAACCGGCTGAACCAGGTGGCTTCGCTCTACGAAAACCGTTCCAATGCCCCGCGGATCGCCGTACAACTCGTCGGACTTGAACCCAATACCGCGGGAGTAGGGGCCAAAGTTGAGCTGCGCGGTGGCCCCGTTCCCCAGCAAAAAGAGGTGACCTCCGGGGGTGACTATGTATCGGGCTCCCAAAAGACAGTTTGGTTTGCCGCTGATAAAGATAACCCGGACCACCAGCTTGTCATCCGCTGGCCTGACGGCAAAAAGAGTACAGTCGACAATCTCCGGGTAAACAGGATATACGAAGTTGAACAGCCCGGCGGGAACCAGGCCAAAAAAGACGTTGACAGGACATACCCCGAAAACCTTGAGACGATGTTTGAAGATATATCGGACCGGATCAACCATGTTCATCACGAAGCACCGTATGACGATTTCATGGTACAACCGCTACTGCCGCGAAAATTAAGTAGACAGGGTCCCGGCGTTTCCTGGCTGGATTATGACCGGGATGGGGATGATGACCTGTTTGTAACGTCTGGAAGAGGAGGCGGGATCGGGATCTATTCCAACAGGGGAGACGGGGAATTTCACGCCACTTCAATCGATGGGGTCTCGACGGAAGCCCCGGGTGATCAGACCGCTGTCATCGGATGGGGGGAGGAGGGGCAATTCCAGCTTGTCCTGGGGTACTCCAATTTTGAGGGGGGCGATCCCGGGGCCCCATCAGCGCTACAGGTGAAGATATCGGCAAAAAGCGCCTCTGTTGTGCATGATATTCCCGGGATCCTTTCCAGCACGGGGCCCATAGCCGCTGCCGACTACGACGGTGACGGGGATGTAGACCTGTTCGTGGGCGGTAGCTTTATCCCTGGCCGTTATCCCGAGGACGCTTCATCGAGGTTGTTCCTCAACGAAAACGGCACGTTTATACTCGACCAGGTTAACTCGCGCAAGCTGTCTGGAATCGGGCTGGTCTCCGGGGCGGTATTCAGTGATTATGACCGGGATGGTGACCCGGACCTGCTGCTCGCCCGCGAGTGGGATTCGATCGTGCTCCTTGAAAACAGGGAGGGCAACTTTAACGACCGCAGTTCAGACCAGAAACTGGCTGGCTACCGGGGATGGTGGAACGGCATCACAACCGGCGATTTCAACAATGACGGTCGCCCGGATATCGTAGCAACCAACATTGGTAAAAACAGCGTTTATCAGCTGGAAAATGAACAGCCGTTGAAGCTATACTACCAGGATTTTAATATGGACGGAGTGCTGGATATTGTAGACAGCTATGTTGAGCCGGCCACCCGCCGGTATGTCCCCCGGAAAAAGCTGTACGAGTTCGATTCGCTGCCGTTTATCTACCGCTATGTCAACACGCACGAGCGGTTTGCCCGTTCGTCACTGGCCGATATTTTCGGGCAGGACTTCAGCCGGATTCCATCGAAAGAGGTTAATATGGTGGAGCACGTTCTCTTTTTGAATACCGAACAGGGCTTTGAGCCGCATCCGCTCCCCCTGGAAGCGCAGTTCAGCACCGCATTCCAGGCCGTGGTGGCCGACTTTGACAACAACGGGAATGAAGACCTGTTTTTGAGCCAGAATTTTTTCCCGTTTCCGCCTTCAACACCACGGGTGGATGCAGGGCGCGGCTTGCTGCTGCTCGGGGATGGAGAGGGTAATTTCAATGTTAAAGAGGGACATCAGAGCGGGTTGGAAATTTACGGGGATCAGCGGGGATCGGCAGCGGCGGATTTCGACGGAGATGGCAAAACGGATCTGGCAGTCTCCCAAAATGGAGATAGCACCAAGCTGTTTTTAAACCGGTCAGAAAAACCGGGAATACGTGTACAACTTGTGGGCCCGCCCGAAAACCGGGAAGCGGTCGGTTCTGGAATCCGGCTGTTATACGAAGATGGATCGCGGGGACCGTGGCGCGAAATACAGGCCGGGACAGGATACCGGTCCCAGCACAGCAAAGTACAGGTTATGGGGTCCGCCGGACCGGTGACGGGAATTGAGATTACATGGTTCGATGGAAAAAGCACTCGCGTGGAGGCCATGGAAGTAAACAGGAAATATGTGATCAGGTACCATTAAAACTACCGGTTCCGGCAGAAAGCGGCTGGAGTATTCTTGTATTATTAACACTTATTTTTTATTCTCAGGAGGTGGTTTCAGTGAGTGACTTAAGACAAAAATAACAACCTGTCTCAGGTGGTCATCGCAGCTAATAAGGGAAAGGGTACTACATGAACCGACCGGATAATCTGGATCTGGTGCCGGATGTACAAATCTGGAAATTATTAAAAAGTGGAGATCGAGCAGCGTTAAAACAGCTGTTCGAACGCCATTACCATGACCTGTACCTGTATGCCTACCGGTTGAGCGGAGACAGGTTCCTGGCTAAAGATTGTGTCCAGGAGCTTTTTTTCAGAATATGGGACCGCAGGCGGCACCTGGCAGACAGCTCGAATGTAAAAGCCTACCTGTGGATTTCGCTCCGGAGAGATGTATTCAAGGCGATCGACCGGGAATTTCATACCGTCAGTACTGAGGATATCATTACGTACTCAAGCTCGATATCATTTACAAAAGAAGATTTGATCATCCGCAGGGAACAGAATCAGGAGCAGACCGAGGCCCTTGTCAACGCGTTGAATGCACTCCCCGACCGGCACAGGGAGGCGATTTTCCTGAAATATTTTAATGGAATGGGATACAAAGAAATCCAGCAAATTATGTCGATTAATTACCAGACCGCGCGCAACTACGTGTCAAAAGGGGTTAAGGCACTTAAAAAGCAATTGGAAGGTCGTACGTTTATCTCCTCCTGGGAGGCGATCATGTAGCTTTTCTACTGCACTTCATCCCTCCATAAACTTATTCCTAATGGTGTTGGTACCACGGCTTCCTGGAAACGATTTGGTAACCCTCTTTCGTGGCTAGGATGTTCCTTTTTGTATGCCCAAAAAACATTCTGGCAACCCCACTACCGTTCATTTACAGGTTTCCCTCTCCTCCCTTAATTAATTTTCCTGCTGTTGCTGTACAGGCCCAGTCAACATCGTTATTGTCGGATCACAACTTTTTTTAAAAAAATCCATTACAAAGCAACCAACTGGTGCTCTTTATTATCTGATTATGTTTAAGAAAGAATTTTTATAACCGAATAGGTTTGGATAATGGAGATTTCATTGGTAGAAGAATTAACAAATAACCTGTCGTTTATCCGGTGGGCCAAAGGATCCGGATCCCCGGAGGAGATGAAAAAATGGGATCGGTGGATTTCTGCCAGCGCCAGGAATGAACAGCTGGCGCGGCGTGCACAGCAAGAGGTGCTTGGAATCGATTTCGTCAACACCGGGTCCCAGGAACTGGATCTGGACAGGGAATGGGATGAGCTTGAACAGCGGATAGAGCAGAAAAACAGTCTCAAAAGATATGCAGTTTCTTCTGCTCAGCGCCGGCAGCGGGGCAGTTGGTACCTTAAAATTGCCGCGGCTATGTTGGTGGCTGCACTGGCGGGCGTGGTCTCCTACAATATCGTGTCCAACCAGAAGACGGACTCGGAGCAGCAGGCCCAGCTGGAATGGAAGACCATTGAAACCGATTTTCAACAACAAAAAACGATTGCATTGTCCGACGGCTCCACGATCCGCCTGAACGCCAATTCCGCTATCACCTACCCGGCGGGATGGGTGCGTGGCAATCTCACGGAAGTGTACCTGGAGGGCGAAGCCTACTTCACGATTGTCAGCAGGGAAGAGGGCAAGCAGCCTCCCTTCCGCGTTATTACCGATGACGGTGTCGTAGAAGTTATGGGAACCCGATTTGTAGTAGCAACCAGTGAAAATGACACCCGCGTGGGACTGGAAGAGGGCAAGGTGTCGATCCGGAAAAGCAGCGATGCTGAGGGAGGCGACACCGAATCGAAAGAGTATATCATGCAGCCCAATGAAATGGCTCAATTCAGCAGGGATGCGCAAGAGGTCAACATCAGCTCTCATAAAAATCTTGATATCTACACCTCATGGATTGACCAAAAGCTGATACTGGACAGCTCGCCCTTGTCATATCTTATCTACCGAATCGAAAATACCTATGGTGTGGATGTCGTGGTGAACGACGAAGAACTTTACGAACGCAAACTGACCGGAACAATACAGCTAAAGGATCTGGAGTATCTGACCCAGTCCATTTCAGAAGTGATGGACGAGGAGGTCTCCCTGTCCGACGGGAAGGTCTATTTCGGAAATCTTAATTAACAGCAAAGGGGGTTTTCTATCAAAAACCGCAACAGACCAAACATACAACCTATAACCACAACTACAATGTTAAAGCACTAAATACAGGGATTATGAAAATACTTAAATCTATTTTTAGCGTCCTGGTTGTGTTCTGCATGCTCGTGCCGGATGCAATTGCACAGGATAAGATTGACAATGTGTTTACCCTGAACGACCAGAAAAAGGTACATCTGGTGGAATCGGGGACACTACTCAGTGACGCACTGGCAGATATCGAAAAGAAGTATGATGTTGTTTTCCTTTATGAAGATCGCCTGCTGGAGTCCAAGCGGATCGATCGGGAGGTTGTCCTGACTGAAAACAGTATCATGAAAGGGGTCCAAAATGTGATCCACGGATATCCGCTTGCCCTCAAACAACTGGATAACAGGTTGTTTGGTATTATTCGTGCTGAAGTTCCCGAGAAGGAACAGAACCAGAATATGGAAACCGTCAGCGGGCAGGTTACCGACAATGAAGGTGAAACCATCCCCGGTGTTAATATTATTGTGAAGGGGACTACCACCGGTACCACGTCGGGAGTCGACGGCAACTGGGAACTGAATGTACCTTCCCTACAGGATACCCTGATTTTTTCATTTGTCGGGTTCCAGCGACAGGAAGTACCCATCAACGGCCGCACCTCCATCGATGTGACGCTCATGCCACAAACCGTTTCAGGAGAAGAGCTTGTAGTTGTGGGTTACGGTGAACGCGAGAAAGAAACCTTGACCGGCTCCGTAAGCGCGGTTGGCGGCGAAGATCTGGAGAAGGTGCCTACCAGCAATGTTTCCAATACGCTGGGCGGTCGCATTCCCGGGCTTGTTACCGTAAACAGCAGTGGAGAACCCGGCTATGACGGATCCACTATTCGCATTCGCGGTAACTCTACGCTCGATGATGATCGCGGTGACGGACTCGATACCAATGCTCCTCTTGTCGTAATCGACGGGGTTCCGAATCGTTCCGGCGGACTTGACCGCCTGAACCCGGAAAATATTGAGAGCATCAGTGTACTCAAGGATGCTACCGCAGCCATCTATGGTTCACAGGCTGCTAACGGTGTTATTCTGGTGACCACCAAGCGTGGAACCAGCCTTGCAGGCGGACCTCAGTTTAATCTCAAATTCAACCAGGGGTTTAACCAGCCAACCCGTATTCCGGAGATGGCGGATGCCCAGCAGTACCTGAGCATGCTTAATGAGATCGATCACTATCGCGGTCGCCCGTTGAGCTATACTGAGGATGAGATTCAGAGATATGGAAATCCCGATCACCCGGAATATGATCCGTGGCTATATCCGGATACCGACTGGTTTGCAGAAGTGCTGAAGCCGATGTCGTACCAGACCAAGGCCGACATGTCCGTTTCCGGGGGAAGTGAAAATGTCAGCTATTTCCTCTCTTTCGGAGGTCTTACTGAAGATGGCTTTTATGAAAACAGCGCCACCCGTTACAACCAGTACAACTTCCGCAGCAACATCGACGGACAGATTAACGACAACATCAGCCTGCGGTTCGATGTCTCCGGCCGCCTGGAAGACCGCAACTTCCCGAACCGTTCAGCGGGCAGTATTTTCCGCTTTACGATGCGCGGGAAGCCACACCTGCCGGCCCGATGGCCCAATGGACTGCCGGGACCCGATATCGAGAACGGAACCAACCCGGTTGTAGCAGCCACCCCGGAAACGGGCTACTCTGACGACGAGCGATACTACTTCCAGAGTAACCTTGGACTGGATGTAGACATTCCGGGCGTTGAAGGTCTGGGCGTGCGGGCAAATGTGAGCTACGACAAGAACTTCCAATCAGTGAAAAACTGGCAAACACCGTGGACACTCTACCAGTTTGACAGTGGAGCCTACCAAAACGCGGGTGATAACGCGGATCCGGAGCAGTTCCTGACGGGAGCCCCCCGCGGATTCCCCGAACCACGACTTTTCCAGGAGTCAAGTGAAGGCTACAACGTACTGTTGAATCTTGTTGCGGAATATCAGCGCGATTTCGGGGATCACTCCACCAGCTTCCTGCTGGGTACCGAGCAGACCCGTTTTAAAAGCAACTGGTTTAATGCATTCCGTCGCTACTACATCTCCGATCAGGTAGACCAGATGTTTGCCGGCGGCGATTCAGAAAAAGACAATGACGGAAGTGCTTCAAGTGGTGCGCGACTGAACTACTTTACGCGAGTTAATTACGACTACCAGGACAAGTACCTGTTCGAGTTTGTCGGCCGTTATGACGGTTCCTATATCTTCCCTGAAGAGGGACGATTTGGATTCTTCCCAGCATTTTCAGCGGGATGGAGAATTTCGGAAGAAGATTTCTTTTCCGACAACGTCGGTTTCATTAATGAGTTGAAACTGCGCGCCTCCTGGGGACAAACCGGTAACGACCGTATCGAACCCTTCCAGTATCTCGCGCCTTACGGTTTTGGAGACGGGCGCGTGATGGGCGGCGGATCTATTCAACCCTCCGTTTACCAGACTCGGGTACCGAATCCGGAAGTTACTTGGGAGGTTGCAAACCAGCTTGACGTAGGTATCGATGCAACGATGCTCAACGACAATATTTCGTTGACCTTCGACTACTACGACTACCTCCGCGAAGACATTCTCTGGTGGCGCAACGCTTCCGTTCCGCAGACATCAGGACTCACCCTTCCGCGCGAAAATATCGGTGAGGTTCGCAGCTGGGGATATGACGGATCCATCACCTACCGCAACCAGGTGGGGAACGATTTCTTCTACGATGTAACCCTGAACGGAACCTATGCGCTGAACGAAATCAAGTTCTGGGATGAGGCCCCGGGCGCGCCCGAATGGCAGCAGTCCACCGGCCACCCGATGTTTACCAGTCTCTATTACGTAGCAGACGGTATCTATCAAACCCAGGATGAGATCGACAACTCAGCACACTGGGATGGTGCCCGACCCGGTGACGTGATTTTTAAAGACCTGAACGGCGACGGCGAGATTACCGCCGACGACCGCAAGCGGATTGACAAAACCGATGTTCCGAAGTTTACCGGGGGACTTGAGTTTTCCGCCTCGTACAAAAACTTCGATTTCATCGTGTTCTTCCAGGGCGCGACAGGCGGCGTGGTCTACACGCAGACCGAATCTGGAGAGATCGGAAACTTCCGTGCGGATTTTGCGGATAACCGATGGATAGGAGACCTTGACGGAGACGGATCTCCTGACCGACCCAGCACCACCGATCCACGCACGTGGAACCGCGGTGATGAGTACTGGGCCAGCAATGCCAATACCTACTTCCTGGAAGAGACCGACTACATTCGCCTGAAAACGGTTGAGATTGGATACAACCTGCCCACCGACCTGCTTGACAGGCTGGGTATGCGGAGCATGCGGGTCTACACCAACGGCTTCAACCTTGCCACACTCAGCAAGATCAAGTTTATGGATCCCGAAGCCGGCGCCGGTAATGGTCAGTATTACCCGCAGAAGCGAATTATCAATGTCGGTTTATCCGTATCATTCTAAGCAAAAGTAAATGATCATTATGAAGCAATTTATTTATACATCAACACTCGTTTGTTTTGTATTCCTTGCCATGACGGCTTGCGATACCTCGATCCTGGACAAACAGCCTTTGGATACGGTATCGGAAGAGAATGTCTGGCAGGACCCAGCATTAACGGAAGCGTACGTAAATGAGCTGTATGTCGGCATGGGAAGGGGCTTCGGGGAGACCATGATGTCCTCTCACGCCGATGAATCACATTTCATTCACGGGCGCGGTACCATCGATGTTGTACAGTCCAACATCAGTCCCAGCAACATGGGAACCTATACGGATGATGAGTTGAGCCATACGACATGGGGAGCGATCTACGAAAATGTTCGTTCTGCGAATATTTTCCTCAACAACATTGAGGATGCCGCCGTAGAGGAGTCACTCAAGGAGCGGTTGACCGGCGAGGTCTACTTCCTGCGCGCCTACTTTTACTACATGGCGTTCCGCCAGTGGGGAGGCGTCCCGCTTGTGGATCAGGTGTATGAACTCGGGCAGACTGAGGAGATGCTGATTCCGCGAAACACACTGGAGGAGACTGTCAACTTTATCGTTTCCGATCTCGATGAAGCCGCCTCGCGATTGCCGCTCGAGTACAGCGGCGAAGATGTGGGACGAGCCACCCGGGGTGCTGCTCTGGCACTGAAATCGCGCGTGCTGCTTTACGCGGCAAGTGACCTGTATCACGATCCCAGTTGGGCCGGCGGGTACAGCAATCCGGAATACATCAGCTACTCCGGTGCCAACCGTACCCAGATGTGGCGAGATGCCAAGAATGCAGCCAAAGCGGTAATGGACCTGGGAATCTACCAGCTTTATGACCAGAACCCGGATCCGGTGGCCAACTACACGGAGATGTATCTCAACAACTCCTCCGAAACAATCATGAGTCTCAACGTGAACTCGGAATTTCCCTACGAGTACAATGAAGCCGATCACGGCCTCTACAACGGGCCCAACGGCTATCACACCTGGGGTGGTAACGTTCCGATTCAAAAGCTGGTTGATGACTTTGACATGGAAGACGGCTCCGAGTTTGACTGGCAGGAGTTTGAAAACGGAGACCCGGTGTATGGCGACTCACCGTATGAAAACCGCGATCCCCGCTTCTACGCCAACATTATGTATGACGGGGCCGACTGGCAGCAGCGTCCGCCGGACGTAACGGGGGATCCCGAAGGACGGATTCAGACTTTCCTCGAATACTACAACGTGGACGACAACGGCAACCGGCTCAACCCGGATAATCCCATTCCCGGACTGGATACCCGCAGTAGTCCTATCGAGGACTGGAACGGAACCACGACCGGCTATTACGTACGCAAGTTCATGGATCCGGCCGTGGATCACCAGAATGAGATCCAGGAAGTTCCCTGGCCCTATTTCCGGTATGCGGAGATTCTCCTGAACTATGCGGAGGCTTCCATCGAACTGGGTGAATATGTCGACGCCCGCCGCGAGCTGAATAAGGTCAGATCCCGTGCCGGCATGCCGGACATTACGGAAAGCGGGCAGGCGCTGATGGAACAGTACCGGGATGAACGCCGAATTGAACTGATGTATGAAGAACATCGCTTCTTTGACGTTCGTCGCTGGATGATAGCCCCGGACGAACTGGATGACAACGCCCTGGGTATCTACCTGACGGCTGAGCACAACGAAAACGACCCCTATTACGAGTACACCTACTCGGATATCGAGCTGATCGAGGTTCAGCAGCGGGCGTGGGAAAACAAGATGTACCTGTACCCGATCCCCCGCGAAGAGGTCAATCGAAATGATCAGCTGGTGCAAAATCCACTGTACAGCACAAACTAAAGAACACTGGTAGTCACGCGAACCATGTGAATAAACACGTAAATTGCTGGAACGTGACTTGGTTTGTGAGATATTCAGCAACTGTGCTGTTATAAATTATGGAAGCAGGCTGGAACTTCAGCCTGCTTCTTTTTTTATCTTCAACTGTTATTCAGGAACTGCTGAAAACACTATATTAATTTTGAGTGGAAAGAAAACCGGGAACTCCTTTTCTTTGCGCTCAAAATTGGATATGCTTTCGAGTTCAACCAATAACTAAAACCAAAGGGATATGAACAGGAAAACATTTTTACGCAACAGTGTGCTGGCGGGCTCGGCGATGGCTGTACCCGGGAGTGTGAAGGGGA
>NZ_JBINJE010000045.1:0-23157 GCF_043951955.1 Halalkalibaculum sp. DA384
TGAGACGCGACATGTCGCGTCTGTACTGGATTTTTCTTTGGCTTTCGCGCCCCATTCAAGGCTGGGAAGGCAGATCTACAATTATTCACTGCCCACCAAGACCCATTCTCCATTCTTCATTCCTGATTTTTAATGACTGTTGTCCGGTAAACACCGTTGGAGCTGCCTACTACAAATTCGGGGGTGTTCATTTTTTCACCGATGAAAAAATAAACGAAAAAAATCGCCGGCTGAGGTAAACTTGACCTGAAGGGGGCGTCGTTCCGCTAAAAAAATCACAGATTTTTTCTTCACGCTCCCCTCCGCACCCTTCCGGGCGGTCAACTTTACCAAGGCCGGAAGCAGGGCTGCCATTTTCTGCTGCCCACCAAGATCCATTCTCCATTCCAAATTTTTAATTCAGCATTCCCCACCGCCCTATAGAATTTTTTGTGGAATCAAGTGCCCGGAGCCAGAGCGTAAAGAAACCATTGCTGTCTGAGATCCGCGTTTTTCAGCGGATCGAGTTCAATGGTTTTAGCGGCGGCGCAGGAAACGCCACAAAAAATTCTCAGGCGGCGAGTTTTTTCGTTTCTTTTTTGCTCGTTCAAAAAAGAAACACCTAAGAAAGTTGTTGAAGATACCATCAGAAATGGAAGGCTATCTCCAAGCAATAAAGTCTTCATTTTGTCCGCACAAAAAATGAATGGGAAAGAAGGAAATAAAACTCCAAAAGCAAAAGAAGCCTATTCCTATAATACAGGTGTTCCTTTTGGATTGATCCAAAAAGAACGTAAAAATATAGGCGGTGAATGGGGCAACCGCTCCAGCCAAAGCTGGCATGGGGCTCGTTGAGGCGCGACATGTCGCGTCTTTGGAAAGCTGATTAAGAAACCCAAAAGGAAAAAGCTTTCGCGGCTTTTTAGGATGCCCTCGCTATTGCGTTATGTTTGGGTCGGTGCATTCTGTTATATTGAACAAGGATAACAACTGCTTTTATATTACACCGAACTTTTATGCCTGATATCATTTTAGGGATCGATCCCGGCTCCCGGAATACCGGCTATGCCATTCTAACGGAAGAAAGCGGCTCTCTCAAGGCATTGCGCTGCGACACCATTCGTCTGGCCGATATTGAGGAGCATTCCGAACGACTAAAGGTTATCTATGACCGGGTTTCGAAACTGATCAAGTCGTTTAACCCCACCTCGCTGGCGGTGGAGACGCCGGTATATGGAGTGGATCCCCTGGCCATGCTTAAGCTGGGGCGGGCCCAGGCCGCCATAATGCTGGCGGGAGCCAACCAGGGTATTCCCATCACCGAATACTATCCCAAGGAGGTAAAAAAATCGATCACCGGGAATGGCAACGCCAGCAAGCAGCAGGTTGCGTTTATGTTAAACAAGACTGTACAGCTGCCCAAAGACAAGTTATCCAATGATGCCACGGATGCACTGGCGGTGGCGTGGTGCCACCTGATGAAGAGGAACAGTATCGGAGGCCGTATCCCCGGGGGCAAGAAAAAAAAGCACCAAAACAGCAGTAAGTCGAGCTGGGCCGACTTTGTTCAGCAGAATCCCGATCGCGTAAAAGACTGATTACATGATTGCATATTTAAAAGGAAATTTGGAGACCAAGCAACAGGAATTTGCCATCATCGATGTCAACGGGGTGGGATATGAAGTGGAAATATCAACGCAGACACTGGAACAGCTCCCTAAAAAGGGCACTGAAGTCAAGCTGCTTGTCTACCATCACATTACCGACAACGATCAGCGACTGTTCGGTTTTGCCACGCCCGAAGAAAAAGAGCTTTTCGAACTGTTGATCACCGTAAAAGGGGTGGGACCAAAGCTCGGGCTCACGATACTCTCCGGGCTGCCCGCCACGCAGATTACAGCGGCGCTGGTGCAATCCGACAAAGATGCACTGAAACAGATTACGGGAATCGGCAAAAAGACGGCCGAACGGATGATCCTGGAATTAAAAGACAAAATTGCGGATCTATCGATGGGCGTTCCGCAAAACGTGTCGGATGGATCGGAATCATTGCCTGGAAGCCTCAAAAAAGAGGCTGTATCGGCATTGGAGTCCCTCGGTTTCCGCAAGGGAGAAGCGGAAAAAGCGGTGGTGGCCGCCGCCCGGCATAATGGGTCGCCTGATGATCTCCAGCAACTGGTCAAAAAGGCGCTCAGCATGCTCAACAAGTAAGAGCTGAAGTCATTGTTTCATTCCCTGGCGAATAGATAACAATAACTTAACACCCCTCATTTTAAATTGAACAGGCTCGTTTGTACTATTGGAGCGTAAATCCGACAGGATATTTTCGTATCTTGCAAGGTTTAATCCCAAATAGATAATTTTGACATCGTGGCTGACAAGCAAACCATTCTCATAGTCGATGACGAGCAGGATCTGCTGGATCTTATCGAATACAACCTGAAAAAAGAGGGCTTTGACGTCCTGAAAGCAGAAGATGGTGAAGAGGGCATCGAAGTGGCCCGCGAGCACAGGCCCAGCCTCGTACTCCTCGATATCATGATGCCCAAGATGGACGGGCTGGAAGTGGTAGAGGTGATGCGGAATGACGAAGATCTGAAACGTATCCCCATCATTTTTCTGACCGCCCGGGGCGACGAAAAGACGGAAGTAGAGGGGCTCGACAAAGGCGGCGATGACTATATCACCAAGCCGATCAGCACGACAAAACTTATTTCCCGGATCAAGGCGGTTCTCCGGCGGTTTGAAGAAACCGAAGAGCCGGTCAACCGACTGGATGTACACGATATTACCATCGACAAGGATCGCTACATCGTCACCCGCGGGGAGGAGGAGTTCCACCTGCCGCGAAAAGAGTTTGAGCTGCTGTACTTCCTGGCCAGCCGCAAAGGGAAGGTCATGGACCGGCAAACGCTGCTCAACCACGTATGGGGCGACAATATATATGTTGTGGATCGCACTGTGGATGTACATGTGCGTAAAATCCGGGAAAAATTGGGAGACGAATATATCGAAACGGTAAAAGGCGTAGGATATCGCTTTAAAGAATGAGGAAACAACCCTTCAGCCGGAGCTCCCGGCTGGCATTTAGAATCGCCATACGTTCTGCCCTGCTGATAGGGGTATCTGTGCTGTTGTTGAACCGGTTTTACCTGCAGGAGGGATGGTATTTTGCGGGCGTGAGTGCTGGCCTCCTGGTATTGCTTTCCACCGTAGTTATCTATTTTGTCGTATCAAGGGCCGAATCTGACCGGCTGGAAACCCTGAACTACATCGCCCGCAATATAGCCCGAAAGCGGTTTGAGGATTACGAAAACCTGACCACCGACGGGCGAGATGAGCTCGACTACCTGATCAAGCAGTCGATTCGTGCCAGTAAAACCGTGGAGCGGGAAATCCAGCGGTTGAACCGGATTGAGAATTACCGCAAGGAGTTTATCGGGGATATCTCCCATGAGCTGAAAACGCCGATCTTTGCGATCCAGGGATTCATCGAAACACTGCTCAACGGGGCTATCGACGATACCGATGTCAACCGGCAATTCCTGAAAAAGGCGATGCGCAACGTTAACCGCCTGATATTCCTGACCAAGGACCTGATGGAAATTTCCAAGCTTGAGACGGGCGAATTGAAGTCCGATGTACAGGATCTTCACCTTCGTGAAGTCGTTATGGATGTGACCGAAAGCCTGCAATACAAGGCCAGGAAAGAAAATGTATCGATCTCGGTGCAGGACTTCGACAAAAATCTGCTGGTGAGCGCCGACCGCAACCAGATCAAACAGGTGCTTATCAACCTGATCGAAAACGCCATCAAGTATAACAAGCCGGGTGGGCGGGTTACCGTCGGCATCAAGCCATATCCCAAGAACGATGAGAAAGTGGAGGTGTTTGTACAGGATACAGGCATCGGTATCGATCAGAAATATATTGACCGGGTGACCGAACGCTTTTTCCGGGTAGATAAATCGCGCTCGCGCGAAAAGGGGGGCACGGGACTGGGGCTGGCGATCGTCAAGCATATCATGGAAGCCCACGGAGAGCGGTTTTTCATCGACAGCACACCCAACGTCGGGTCGACCTTCAGCTTTACGCTGACCAAAGTGGAGCACACCCAAGTTTCGGTGTAACAGTTGATTTTAGCACGTCCTACCAGCTTGTCCGTTCCTGGCACTCAGGAAGTCAACTTCTGTCGACTCAACTCATATCACATTCATGTATTGAAAAGGGATCGTAGTGTAAAATGCCGCTCAGCAATCGGCCATAAAATGGCCGTATAAAGACAAACATTGTTAAAAAGATAAAAAGACAAGGGGCCGGTGTTAAGTAATGTAAGAAGCTTTAAAAGGCAGCAACAATAAGGGAAGAGAGCGGTTTGAACAATAAACCGGCAGCCATTTACTGTCATCCAAGACTAACCAGATATAGGAAAAAGTTATGAAAAAAGTATTTAATATACTCTCTACCGGACTTCTCGTATTTACATTAGCTATCGGTATCGGCATAAATAATGTACAGGCCCAGGACGATACGGTTATGGAGGTGGTAAACTCCAATAATGAGCTTAGTACGTTTTCCGAGTTACTGGCAGAAACACAGTTACCGGAGTTGCTCACCCAGGAAGGGCCTTTTACCGTGATCGCCCCAACCGATGAAGCTTTTGAAAAATCGGGTATTGACACTGACCAGTTGAAAGAAAATCCCGATCAGCTGCAAAATGTGGTCATAACCCATCTGTTCAGGGGAACCCTTGGATCTGATGAAGTAGAACCCAATACCGGCGCACCGGTTAAGGAGGGAGATGTTGAAGCCTCCAATGGGGTGGTTCATGTAGTGGAAAATGTGGTACAGCCCAAAAAACAAAACTAAGTTCTCAACCTACCATCCCATCCCAAACCCTCAAAGGTCCTGTGTAAAAGCAGGACCTTTTTATTTACTGCTTCATCACTCCATTGTCTGCTTCATTATTCCGTGTCAATTCCCTACCTTCAACTCAATCAACTTTTCCGCCCTGCGCGGATGCTAAAACCCAATATTCAACTTCTTAACATGTTACATGCCGTCATTATGGCCGGGGGTTCCGGTACCCGATTCTGGCCAAAAAGCACCCGGGAAACACCCAAACAATTTCTCAACCTGTTCGGCGACAAAACAATGCTGCAGATGACCGCCGACCGCATCAGGAAGCGGATCCCCGTTGAACAGATCCTGGTCATTACCAACGACCGATACATAGGACTGGTAGAGCAGCAGCTGCCCGATCTTCCCGGAGAAAATATCGTGGGCGAACCGGTGGCCAAGAATACGGCGCCCTGCATAGCTTTTGCCGCGGGATTGCTGCGGCAGCGCGACCCCGACGCTACCATGGTGGTGTTACCCGCCGATCACTACATCAGGCAGGAACAACGCTTCATCTCCATCCTTGAAGCAGCCGCTGCCAAGGCAGAAGAGGACTGCCTGGTAACCATCGGCATTCAGCCGGAACGGGCAGAAACAGGCTATGGATATATTGAGTTTGACAGTGACAGCGGAGAAACCGTCAACGGTCATGATGTTCGCAAAGTCAATAAGTTCACTGAAAAACCCAACAAACAAAAGGCCCGGGAGTTTATCAGTGCAGGCAACTATCTTTGGAACAGCGGCATGTTTGTATGGAAAGCCACGACGATCATAGAACAATTCCAGGCTTTTCAGCCTGAGATTTATACCCAATTGAAAAAGCTCGCTACTGCAAATCCCAACTCCCCCGACACGCTCCGCCGTTTTTATGAACACTGCCCCTCCGTATCTATCGACTACGGGATTATGGAGCACGCTAAATCCGTATTTGTGGTACCCGGAGAATTCGGCTGGAACGATGTGGGCAGCTGGACCGCTCTCTACGAATTACGCGACAAAGATGAACATGGCAACGTCGTACAAACACAGCACCTGAAGACTGAACAGGCTTCCAATAACCTGGTCCAAACGCAAAGCGACAAAATGATTGCATTGGTGGGCGTTGAAAACCTGGCGATTGTGGAGACCGACAAGGCTATCCTGATCTGTAATCTGGACAAGGCGCAGGGAGTCAAAAAAATTGTGACTGCACTAGAGGAGTCTGAAGAAACAAAATCCTTTCTGTAGGCACCGGTTCCGGACTCACTCCGCAGGTTTAACACTACCGTTGAAACGGTGGCAACGCGGTGCCCGGAGATAAGTTATAATCAGCTGCTCCAGACTAATCCACTTCCAATATTAGCTGATCGTATGCCAGGCGTACATGCTCCGGCAGGCGCTGATTGCTCTGTTTGTGATTGACCCTGGAGTTCATGTGGATCAGATAGGTACGGGGAATTTCCAGTTTCGTAGCCTTCTCTACGGCCTCGGGAATGGTCATGTGCGTAGGGTGCTCCGGTTTCCAGCGAAGTCCGCTCAGCACCATCACTTCTGAACCTTTGATCAACTTCTCGGTAGATTCAGGAATCTCCTTTACATCGGTAAGGTAGGATATATTCCCCACCCTGAAACCCAGCACATCCACCTTGCCGTGGTTGGCAGGCAACGGGGTGATTCTCAGATCCTGAAACTGGAACGAGTCTTCAATCACATTCAGTTCAACCGAGGTAGCCCCCGGGTACCGGTCCGGTCCGAACATATATTCAAACCTTCGTTTGATCGATTCTTTACAGGTTTGGGAGGTATAAACCGGTATGGTCTGCTTTTGCTTATAGCAAAAAGGGCGCAGATCATCTAGTCCGGAGATATGATCCATATGCTCATGGGTAATCAGGACAGCATCCACCCGGGTAATACCCGCCCGCAGGGTCTGCAGGCGAAATTCCGGCCCCGTATCGATCACAATCGAAGATTGCTCTGTCTCGATCCAGGCCGAGCAGCGCCAGCGTTCATCACGCGGATCCCCCTTTAAACGTTCACTGCCAAAACCCCCGGCTGTGGGGACGCCCATAGATGTTCCGGTACCTAGAAAAGTAAATTTCATTATTCCTGGTCAAAGTCGAGTTCATCCATTTCTTTTTCCCCAAACCGGTTGAACCGATCCCAAAGCTCCTCCAGGTGTTTCCGGACAACCGGTTTTATGTAGGTATCCTGCATGTTCAGCTTTTGAAGTACACGCGCCAGAATACCCACCTGCAACTCAACCGGGCGATTCCTGTTGATGACAACAAGCTTCTCACCCTCCACAATACAGTGGTCGCCGCGAAATGTACCCCGCTCTTTGCGTATTTCATACCCGGCCTGTTCCACAAGTTGCTCTAGCTCAAGAAGTAGCTTTTCCGATTTCATGCTATCAATTTAAAACGTTATTCCAATAATGAAACTGTATGACCGAAGATTGTAATCGAACTCATTTTCTTCAACATCAAACCGCTTGAATCCGTAATCCCAGCCGGCCGTGATTCCCACATCGCCGAATACCCGGTCTACGTAAAGCCGACTCTTAGTTTCCAGCTCATAAATTTGTCCCCCGAAGATACCGCCTGTTGCAAAAGAGAACCCGTAATTTGGAATCGCCGCAGCGGAGATTCGAACCTGTTGTCCCAGTCGGGCATTCACCTGCGCACCCGCGCCGAATTCCAGGGTTCCCTGCCGGAACTGTGCATCGCCGGCCACACCCTGGTTGTTGGTCACCGTATTAATACTTGATTTTATCTGCAGTGGAATCTGAAACTGAAAGCCTGGTTGGCGGACGAGGCGCAATCCTCGCACAGCTTTGGCCCCGGCATCAAAATACCCTATGTCATCGATGCCGGTCAACCGACCTCCTACCCCTATATACGCTTCGAACCCGTAGGTCTCAAATCGCATTCGCAATAGCGGGCCGTCAAAGGCGTAGGCTCCGCTATTGGCATCCGAGACATCTCCCTGGTAGGTGAACTCAACCGGCTCCAACCCCAGGTAAACGGCATTTGGCGGTATTAATGAACGCTCCCGCACCGGTTCATTCTCCTCTACGGAAAACATCTGGGCACGCGCTTCTTCAGTAATAGACAGGGGCATCAACAGTGATATAAATAATAAAAGAACGGAATACGTACGATTTTCGCGGAAATTATATTTCATTGGGAACTCTTCATGTAATATTCACATTTAAACCTTATACTTTCAGCGTTGAACAAAAGGGGTCAAACTTATGAAGTCTCTTTTAATTTTATTGATTGTTTCGTTAGTGAGTTTTTCAGGAACGGATAAAACAACAGATTCCGTACACGATTTTGAACTTAATAATATTGAAGGAGAAAAGATCCCCCTAAAACAGTTTGAAGGTAATGTTCTTTTAATTGTTAATACCGCTTCCGAATGCGGATATACTCCTCAGTACGAAGGGTTGCAAGCTCTTTATGAGAAATATAAAGGCAAAGGAGTTGTAGTTTTGGGTTTCCCTGCGAATAATTTTGGAGGACAGGAACCTGGAACGGATGACCAGATAAAAAAGTTTTGTAAGGCAAATTACGGAGTTACGTTCCCGATGTTTTCCAAGATCTCAGTAAAAGGGAACGATATTAATCCACTATTTGATTATTTAACCAGTCAAGATAACCCTGATTTTACTGGCGAGATCAAATGGAATTTTGAAAAGTTTTTGATTGGTAAAGATGGAAAGTTACTGCACCGCTTTCGAAGTGATGTAAAACCGCAAAGCGACACTATAATAAATGCACTTGATGAAGCGTTAAAAATATAAGAATCTATCCCTAACATCCCATCACCATCCCGACAGAGGGCCGCAACTGATACTTGCGGCCCTCCTTTTTTATAAAATCATTTCCCAGTCTCGCAGTCCCGCGCCGAAAAATGCTACTAGTTTAAGCGGTGCGCACGAAGCGCAAATCTCGGGATATTCACTTTGATGGTTCCGTACTCCTCATGTTCCATAACGTAATACCCCTCCATCACCCCGCTGTATGATTTGAGTACGCACGAACTGTTATACTCAAACGATGTTCCCGGCTCAATAATCGGTCTCTTGCCAACCACCCCGTCGCCGTCGACCTCGTATGTTTGGCCAATAGAATCTTGTATCAGCCAGTGTCTTTTTAAAAGCTGCAGGCTCCCTTCTCCCCGGTTCCGGATTGTAATAAAATAGACAAAGACGTGTTTACGCTCTACAGGATTCGATTTGTCTTCAAGATAGAGCGGTCGGACCTCAACTTCTACGTTGTGAGAAACTTCAGTAAATGATGGCGTTAGATTCATCATGGCGCTTTCTATCTTTACCCTCATTATAACTGAATTTTCTTTCTTTTCGAATATATTTTATTTGAATTTTATCTTGACATAGGACCGATAAGAACGTTATATTTGAAGCTCTCAAAACGGCAGGAGTAATGATTACATATAGCCTTTTGAAATTAATTTAGTAATTATCATACGGTCCGGTAGTTCAGCTGGTTAGAACGCCTGCCTGTCACGCAGGAGGTCGCGAGTTCGAATCTCGTCCGGATCGCTTCTTACTAAGCCCTTAGCTCCCAAAGAGTTAGGGGCTTTTTTATTTTTAGAATATCTCTTCTTTTAAGGGCGTTATTTTGTTCTGGTACTAGAATGGTACTAGGTTTCTAATCGTTACCCCTGTTAAAACGATCTCAAATAAGGGGCTGTTTTAGTGCGTAATCCCCACCCCCTGATAGTTTTTTGAAAATAATAGATAATCAGTCATTTTATATTTTTTAATTGGGTACAACATTAATCACATCAAAAGGGTATTACTATGTCATTCACTCATAAAGCACCTATTGCAACTCTTCTAATCGTATCATTCTTTTTAACAAGCTGTGCAACTATTTTTAAAGGCAGTACTGCAGAAGTGCGGTTCAACTCTTCACCTTCTGGAGCAGAGGTTTTAATAGATGAAATAAATAAAGGGGAAACTCCAACATCTGCACAACTAGCCAGAAGCGAAAGCCATACTGTTACCTTTCAAAAGGATGGGTATGAAGATGTAAAGGTTAAGATTAACAAAAAGTTTGATGGAGCTACTACCATTTTAGGCAATCTTGTTTCTTGGTGGCTTCTTGGAGTTGTTGTTGACGTTGCCTCCGGTGCTGCTTATACACTAAGTCCTGCAGATATTGATGGTAATCTTAATGAATTGGAGAATGCTGGGGTTATCGACACAGACGAATTGCCAAAGCCAGAAGAAAATACAATTCATGTGTTTATGATAACACAAGAAGAGTGGCAGCAAATTCAGAACAGTAAATAGTTTAATGCGTTTTCCTGCCTCGCCTATTTAAAAGTGGTCGGGGCTTTTTTTGCCTTGGTGGGATTGAAACTTGCCAGATATGCTATAAACGGGAATTTCCGAAAAATGCCGTTAACAGGCCAGAAACGGCTTTTAAATTTAGCCATAGAGAGTAGATCGGAAGGGTGAAAGGGGTATAGTATGCCTGTTATTACACGTCTGGGGCTTTTCCCTGTGAATTAACAATAATCACTTGAATGTAATCGGATTCGTTTAAGTTATTCGATTCAATCCAACTTTTTAACGCCTCTTCATTAGGTAGCTGAAAATCATCCTCATTGGTATGGGAAACGTTTACAGTTCCATCCTCTTTAATGATAGCTACATAAGGGGGTTTATAATCTCTGGTAACTTGCTGGGCTTCTATCCGTTCCAGTCGCTTTTCTAAAGACTTCATTTTCTTTCGAGTTCAAATATTTTACGGTTATCGGTTTCGTGAATAAGCACCTTATTAAACCGTTCGGGATTTTCTACTTGCTCCCTGCTATCGTAAATAACACGCTCAACGGCTGGGGGTGCTGTCGGTTGCTGGTTTCTACTTTCTAACTTTTCAATACGTTTACGCTGTGAACTTCTCATATTGCATCGTTTGGGTTTCGGGTTCCTCTATTTGGATTATACAAGGCGTCTAATGCCTTAGATGTATCCGTTTCTGAATCATCTTCAAGAGCGTAAATACCTGTTAAATTATTGGGTACATCTTCACGCTCATTCATGGTAACTGATTCCAGTTTTTGTACTCTTCGTTTTTGTGATTTCATACTGTTTGGGCTTTTTCGGTTAGGCTTTCAAGTCGGTTAATTTCCTGCTGGGTAAGCAATGATAAATCCCCCTCTCTGTTCCAGTCATAGCCAGCCTTTTCAAGTGTTTCGATATAGAAGTCAAGCTCTGAATCTGATAACACGCTAAAATCTGCATTAGGTACGCTGTCGGTTTCCTCTTCCAGTTGCTCAATTCGTTTACGTTGTGATCTCATAATCAACCTACTTTTTTAAGGTTATTTTGCTCTTCTAGGGCGGTTATTCTTTCCTCTAAATCCTCAATCTCTGTTAGTTTTCGGTGCTTACCGGCCAGCTGTGAATAGGCATGAGCAGCTTTTAATTTCATCTGCATTTCCTCTTTGTCATAGTCCTTACCGGCTTCACCTAAGAAAACAGGCTCAATAGACTTCAAAGCGTCCTGAATCCGTAACTTTAGGGTCTTAATATCCCAACTTTTACGGCTTCGGTTCCTCTTCCAACTACTGTTATATTCACTCATTATAAACGGTTTTAAATCTTTGGTTATCGCTTAATTTTGGCTTCTACAGGCTTCAAACCTATAATTGATAGAACCCCCTACCCCTGCCGTATGCAAGGGATCTTCGGGGGGTTTGAACCCGTATAGGTCTGATTAGCTTCTTTTCTGCTTAATGACTTCGGCCGTTGACTTTGGAGTCATAGCATTAACGGCTGGGTTATCACTTTTAGGGGTTTCATCCGTATTATTATTGCGCTTGTTACGGATAATATCCGCACTTGAAGGTGGTGTCATAGCCTCGATAGCTTCGCTTTCGTTCACCTGTGGTGCTATCCCTTCGTTTATTTCTTTGAGCGTCTTAAAGCCCAATTTTGATAGCTTTTCGGGATTCATACCACTATGTGCAGAAATATTAGTGATATACTCCTGTCGCTTCTCTTCTTTAAAGAAATTGAGCGTTTCCCGTTGCTGTCTATTAAGTGTCGGTTTTTTAGCTTTTCTGGTATGAAGTGTCATAATAATTCACCTTATTTTTTGCTTATTGTTGTGGTTGAAGTTCTCGTAAATCACGATTCTTAAAGTTTTTATTTTGAAGAGCTTTGGCACGTTGTTTAAATCCGCTAAGAAAGTCCTCTGGGTCGTTTATTGTCCAGTAGTACATGCACTCATTATCAATAGAATTTAGGCTCAAACCGCTATAGGTGCTATACATTGCAATGTGATCTTTGTACGCTTTGGCCTTGTGAAGTAGTGGCATAAATTCATCAACGATCTTTTCGGCTTGCTTTGAAGCCTCTTCAAGAAATTCCTGTTTAGCTTCTGCTGTTTTCAGTCGCTGGGCTTCCAGTTCCTCTTCTAAATCCTGCCAATCTTCTTTGCAACTGATAATATCTTTTTTGCATTGCTCAATCTGATTATCAACACGCTTCATTTCATCCAGATTAATATCATCTTTCTGGTAAAGGCGGTTACTCTGTTTTTCCAGCTTTGGCAATTTCTTTTGAGCGGTTTTGAGCTTTTGCTTAGCATCTTTGATATTTTGCTCAATTGCTTTGGTTTTCTGCTGGGCTTCCTGCCATTTCTTATGCGAGTCAAGTTCGGCTGGTTTCTTTAGGTTTTTCATATCGTTTAAATATTTGGTTTAGGTTAAAAGTAAATCCCTACTAACAGAATCACTGCTATTAGAAATATCATTATGCTGTAAAATTGTTTATCTGCTTTGTCCATAATTTCGGGGGTTATAACTCATTTTCTAGTACCATACTAGTACCAAAGTTGTTTTAAGTGCTTTATTAGTAATTATTTTCATGTCTATTAGTCGTTTAACTCTTTGTATTTCATACAGTTACAATATCCTATCATATTCATAGTCCTTTAGTGACCTACTGCGTACTGAACAGAAAACAGCTAAAAAGGCACTTCCTTTCGCTGTTTTAATTCACTAAAAAACACATTCGGTTTAGGTGCATCTTTTCGATTCAGTTTATCAATCTCATTTAACAGATAACTTTCAGGGTCTTTTACTCCATCGGTTTTTAGGTCTTTCATCACATCTTCAATATCTGCCAGTAATGGTAAATCCGAACCACCTTTATTTTTTTTGGGGTAAGCATTTAAAACTGATTGGGCTTTGCTAATTAAATCAGGGGGGGAACTATGATTTTTACCCTTACTAGAGCTTTTACCATTACTAGAACTATTACTACTACTATACCCCTTAGCGTACCCTTCCGTTAGGGTATCCTTACCCTTATTATCCTTGTTAGAATCATCTGGAGGCGGTTCAGTTGTTTCGGTTACTTCACCTGTATAATTGCTGAATAGTTCGGGGTCATCTTCAACGGCCTTGCTGTAAATGCCATGTTCTTTGAGCTTTTTAACAATACTCTTGTGGGGGCCAGCTTTAGTGGATAGGCTCCCCTCTTCACCTACTTGCTGGTAACGGATAAACCCCCTAAGCCATAGCCTTTGACCTTCAAGCGGTTCTATCCTCTTAGCATCGGAATTAACGGCCTCTATGAAGGTTTTTATAAAGGTTCTATCTATCTGAAAGCCTAAATAAGCCGTATCAACTGGGAAATGAAGCTGGAACACGCCTGAAAGATCACATCTATTATTCAGGTATAGCCAGAAAAGCCGTTGTTTGGTATCTAAAGCTGAAAAATAGGGCTTCTCCCAAACTGAAGGGTCTGTAAATCGTTTGCCTATATTACTCATTGTTAGGCCTCTTCAAGCTCTAATTGAGAATGAATTTTATCTATCTTATCTGGGTCTGTTGTCAGAAATTGGGCTGGGTGTTTCGTTATAGGACAACGATCTTCTTTAACAAGAGCCACTTTATTTTGCTCTCGAAAATCTCGGATATACCAACAGATGTTGGCACGTTGGATACCCGTTTCAACGGATACCATTTTCATCGTTTTAGGCTCTTCCTTAAAAGCCTCAAAAACTTTCCTTACTTGGTTTTGTCTGGTTGCTGAATCCATCTGGTTTTCCTCCGTATTTTTTGAAGGGCAATTAAGAAAACCGTATTATAGAAGCGGTTTTCCTTCGGGCTTGGAGCTATACACTCCAGGCCTTTTTTTATGCCACTTCTTTTTGGGGTTCATCTTCTAGCTCTCCTGAAAGCCATTTTTCTACATCAGACTTTCGGAATCCAACGGCTCTGGGGCCGAAACTGACTTTCTCGATAGGTAACTTTCCTTCATCCATCCAGCGGTAAAGCGTACTGATATGAATATCCAGAATGGAGCACAATTTTTTGGGGCGTATAATGTCTAAATCTTTCATCTTATAGCAGTTCTTTTTTGTTTCGATTAACTACTATAAGGTACTAATAAGGAGGGCAACTATAAACTTAATAGAATCTATAAACCACTGGGAGACAGTAGTTTACGGTTATTTATGATGTATAGAATTGTATAGCTTTGTATAGACTTGTACAGGATTTTTTATTGTTTATGGGTTTTCTTATAAATATCGGGATGATTGTCCTTAAGTCGGTTTCTCAACGTTTCCCAACTCCCTATTTCTTCTTTTTTGCCTTCATTTATTTCAAACTTGCAAAAGCTACATTCAAAGGCTTTTTGCAGAACAAACTTAGAACCCTTTCGAGTATATTTCTTACTGATTTCCTTAATTTCTTTTAAACATCTTTCGGTTAATCCCTCTTGAATATCCGGTGCGCTTAAATCGTAGTCGTAATTTTTAAAAATCCTAACTTCTGTTTCTACATCTTCTTTTTCTTCAAAATAAGTAAGTGCTTTTTTAACTTCTGCTAACCCCTTTTCTATCTTAGGAACAGCCTTTTTATAATATGGATGGTCCACTTCAGATAGCAGATATTCTAAACCGTTTTTAAGTTGCAAAAATCGTTCATAAATCAATTGAGCTTCTTTGTCAGGGTACTTCATTGTCCATGACATTGGGGGTTCTTTCCATGCCTTAGTAATCCAGGACTTTACTAAATCATCCTCAACTATTGCACGGTAAGGAGTTGCTAATCCCTTAAACAACTGATTTCGTTTATTTCTTCTTTCTTCAAATGGGTTCATAACACTATCCAATTTTGTGAATTTTCGTTTCTTTCTCTTCTAATATCTGTTTTAGTTTGTGGCTCCATCGGTTCATTGCCTGTCGTTTTTCATCTTCATAGCCATGCCGATCGTAAATAGCTGTAACTTGATCGTCTCCAGCTAAACTTTTGTGGTTTAGAATCTTTCCTAATACGGTTCTGTCAACGCCTAACTTTGCCATGTAAGTAGCAACGGTACGTCTTAAATCATGGGGTCGAAAATCAGACACCTTAGATTTTTCCTGAATCGTTACCCTTGCTCTGGTTAGCCATTTCATAGGGGCGTTATCTTCTTTAGGAGAACAAAAAACATAGTCGGTTTCCCCTGTTATTGGCCTCATTTCCTCAATGATTTCAAGAGCCATAGGAGAAAGGGGTACTAGGTGTTCCTCTTTGTTCTTAGCGAGTTCAGCCGGTATTGTCCATACATCCCCCCGAATATCATCCCATTTCATCTGCATGGTTTCGGTCTTTCTTTGCCCTGTAATGAGCAGCATTTTTAAAACCGATCCTGTAGGTTCGCTCCAGTTATCGAAATGCTCCCATAGGTTCTGAATCTCTTCGGGCTTATAGTATCGGTTACGCTTTTGCTCAACGTCTTTGCCCTGTTTCGTTTTCTTATACTTGGAAACTTTCTCAACGGGGTTCGAGTCAATCAACCGTCTGTCAATAGCAAAGTTAAATATCTTTGATAACCTTGCTCTTATACGATTAGCCATTACAGGTGCGGGTTTTTTGCCATAGGCTTTCGCATCTAACAAACTAATAATTTGATTAGGCGTTATATCCTTAATGGGGTACTTACCTAACTTTGGGGTCAACTCTGTATCAATGATTCGCTTATACTCTTTTCGGGTTTTCTCTCTTAGGGTCGGTAAGTACTTTTCGGTAAACTCTTCGGCCAGCTCTTTGAATGTTTGGGGGTCTGGAGCTTGTTTCCGCTTATTCTTTTCAGCTTGGGGGTCAATCCCTTCGTTAACTTGTGCCTTTATTTTACGTGCTATTTCTCTAGCTTCGGATATTCCAATATCTGGATAATCTCCAATCTTATATTTTTTTGCTTTCCCATTATGCCAGTAATTGAAATAAAAATACTTATTCCCTGCTTTCGTGATCCTTACTAATAACCCTTTAACTCCTTTTCGTTTTAATCGTTGAGTTTCGGGGTCAATATCATGTTTATCGTAAATCTCAACACGCTTACCGTTTCCCCCTTCATTTCTTAGGAACTGGTCTGTTAAATACTGTTTAGCCATAACACTAAGGTTTAGTTGTTGGTACTAGGCTGGTACTAGATTGGTACTAGGAAATTCAACGAAACAAGCCTAATTTAAAAGAACTTCTAAGAACTAAGATAACCCTTAGGCTTATGGTATTCAACGATTTAGAGTAATTTAAACGAAAGTTAAAGAATTTATAAGAATAGCTTGTTTTCTGCCTGTCACGCAGGAGGTCGCGAGTTCGAATCTCGTCCGGATCGCTTCTCATAAGCCCCTGACTTTCAAAGAGTTAGGGGCTTTTTTGCTCTAAAAAATTTAACTTTTTTTTGAAAATACCTCTCATGCTCAAGTATGGATACTCGGGGACGGATTAGTTATTGTTTCGGCAGTAATTTTGTCACTGCACGGTCGGAAAGTGAACTTCAAGGAAATTATTACGCTTACCAGCAAAACCGGTACGAAACTCATTACGATTAGATAACTGAATTACGTGATTAGCAGAGGCCTTCGAAATATCTTCTCTGCCTGATGTGTATACAGGAGTTTGGGATGGCCAAACAACAGTATTTCAGTGGCATCTAGCAATATATTATATCCACGTTCATAGCACCTGTTGACAAGGTAAGCTGATACTACAACTACCTTGTCGTCAAATACCCGAGTTCCCTCTCCAGCATCGTTATGATACCCTTGGATAGTTGTTCATACCCTTCAGTTGTAAAATGGACATCTCCATCAGCAACAGCATGTTTAGCATGAACTTTGCAGGATATGTTATACAAATCGTATACCAGTATCCTATGTCTTGCCATCACTTCCAGGGCAACTTCATTATAGATTTTTTCATCCCCTTTAAATCTTCCGGCTTCGTTCTCAGGTATACAGGTAGTGGTGATGAATATTGGCTTGGCACCGGTATTCTTTAAAATATCCACAATCGAATCCAGGTTTTTCCTATAAACATCAGGGGTATTGGTGATGGTCCCGTTAATTTTATCCCTGTTTCCATACACTTTCGCATCAGGATGCCGGTAGCAGAGATCCCACAACCCCCAATTAAAAAGAATGATATCCCAATTATCCGAGCCCAGCCAGTCGTGTATTTTATTTAGCCCGGTACCAGTGTGTTCAGCATTACCCTCAATACGTTCGATAACTGCTTTTCCTTCCAGGGCTTCCCGGACAAAAGGGGTATACCCGGCTGAAATTGAGTCGCCGATAATCAACACGTTGGGATTACTACGGTCACACCCAAAAATCATCAGAAGAAAAAGGATAACGGTACAAGTTGAAAACGGTATTATTTCCGCTTTATCGATTAGTAGATGATTAACACTATTCATAAAATCACATTTAATTTTGAGGAGGGCTTTGCAAGACCCTCACTTCTTCGTTCTGAAAGTTCCGAGACTAGACAAGACGATGAAGAATCAGGGATTAAAACTATTCGACGCTCCCGGGCTCTGTACCTGCCACCCTTGGTTCGAGTATATAGTTAAACCTCTCATAAAGAGCCAACTGAGGTTTACCTCCATCAACTAATCATTATGTATTGAATACTTGCAGAATATAATTTTATATACGGCAATATTTTGCCAGGTCAACTTAAATTGGGTAACGTGTTAATATTAGCACCTGAATATAGGGCCGAGTTGGTGCTCGTAGGGTCCCGGTAAATAATTGATAAATGGCATATGAAAAAAATACTGCTTCTGTTCTCCGTCTTCTTTTATGCCGCCGGTAATCTTTTTGCCGACGACTACCCTAAAAACCATGATATTGACATTCAGCATTACGCGTTCGCGCTTACCTTGTCAGACCAGTCAGATGAGATTAAGGGCGAGGCCACGGTAACGGTCTCTTTCAAAAAGGACGATCTTCAACAGATGCGTCTTGACCTGATCAACCGCACCTCTGCCCGGGACGGCAGGGGCATGGTGGTTGAGTCGGTCACCTCCGGGGGGAAAACACTCCAATTTACCCATGAAAATGATGCACTGGTAATCCAGTTTGCGGAACCTGCTGCGAGTGGTGAAATCCTGCAGATAACCGTCACCTATGCGGGCACCCCGGCAGATGGCCTCCGGATTGGGGAAACGAAGTATGGCGACCGCAGTTTTTTAGCAATAACTGGCCAAACCGGGCCCGGCACTGGCTTCCCGTAATCGACCATCCCTACGAAAAGGCCACGTCAGAAATGGTAATCACCGCGCCCTCGCATTACCAGGTCATCTCCAACGGGCTGCTGCAGGAAGAGTCAAACCTGGGCAACGGGCAAAAGCTTACGCACTGGAAACATTCTGTCCCGATTCCCTCTTGGCTGTTTGTAGTTGGGGTTGCAGAATTTGCCGTACAATATCTTGGTGAATTCGAGGGTAAATCGATACAAAGCTGGGTGTACCCACAGGACCGGGTAATCGGCTTCCAGAATTTTGCAGAACCCACAACACACTCTCTGCGGTTTTTCAGCGAATATATCGGTCCGTACACATACGAAAAGTTGGCCAATGTTCAGTCACCGAGTGTTGGCGGGGGGATGGAGGCATCAACGGCCGTTTTTTATTCAGAAAACGCAATCAAGGAAGAACAAACCCCCTGGCTTCACAATGTGATCGTCCACGAAGTGGCCCACCACTGGTTTGGGAATGCGGTTACCGAATCCACTTGGGATGATGCCTGGCTGAGTGAGGGATTTGCCACCTATTTTACCATGCTATTCCGGGAACACGCATATGGGCGCAACGATTTTATCAACGAACTGCAAAAAGCCCGTCAGCGTGTTTTCGACTATTATGAAGGTGATCCAGGGTACAAAATAATTGCTCCTCGCTCTGCCGAGTCCGGGCCGGTTACCAGTCGTGCTACCTACCAAAAAGGGGCCTGGGTACTGCATATGTTGCGAAATTTGGTAGGTGACCATGCCTTTAAAAGGGGAATTCAGTCTTATTACCGTCGTTACGTGAATTCCATTGCTTCCACATCTGATTTCAAATTTGAGATGGAGGAGGCATCGGGAAAAGATTTGGATACATTTTTCAACCAGTGGCTATATCAGGGAGGGAATCCGGCATTGGATGGTAGTTGGAGCTATGATCCAAATCAAAAAAATGTAGAGATACAGTTAAGCCAGGTTCAAGCTAAGCAGTTTCAGTTTGAAATACCCATAGAAATCGGGATCTACGGTGATGATGAAATTCTGCCGGACGTTAAAAAATACGTTATGGATCAACGGACTATGAAACTAACAATTCCTGTCGAAAAAGAACCTGAGGAAGTGGTTATTGATCCCGGCACCAAACTGCTGGCCAAATGGACTTTTATTAAAGAATAAGGGTTCCTTTCTTTATCCTGAATATGCAACTCCACTTTTGGCAATTGGGGAATCCAAAACCTGACGGGCAATGTTGTTGCCGTTTCGCAGATCACTCCTCCATGTGTATCACCCAGCCGCCGGTATATCAAAGAGTTGTGCCTGCCGGCTGTTTCCTCACCCGGGATTTCGCATACAGCTGACAGGCTGACACTGAGACTTGCAAGGCACAATGAAGCACGTTGTTAAAAGAAATGAATGAACTGTGGATTTTAAATTCATTCCAAAACCCTTCCTTAATTTAATTTTGTGCCAGTAAATAGCAAAAAAGTATTCAATTTGTTAATTCTATTTTGTTATAGTCTTTTCTCCTTAATGTATTTAAGGAATTCCTTAGCTTGCCCGATATTAGAGATGTAATCAAATACAGAACTATGGATAATGATTTTCGGCTCCCGACGAAATGGGAAGTTATTGCTGTAATGATACTGATTCTGGCAATATTGTTTTTTTCCCTTGCCCAGCTACAGTTGCCTATTCAACTTGCGCTGTTTGCCTGCTGGTTTATCGTAATTGGCCTCGGTATAAAGATCGGATTTCGTTATTCAGATATGCAACATGGACTGGTCAAAGGGATATACAGCGGCTTGGATGCTGCGCTAATCCTCATAGGTGTTGGGGCCCTGATTGGGTCCTGGATTGCGGGGGGAATAGTACCGAGTATCATTTATTATGGTTTATCGATCATGAACAAGGAAACTTTTCTTGCTTCAGCATTTATCATTTGTGGTGTTACATCTCTTACAACTGGCACCTCATTTGGTACTGTCGGAACTGTTGGGATTGCCATGATGGGCATTGGTCAAGGATTTGGTTTTTCATTGCCTTTGGTAGCAGGATCAGTTATATCGGGAGCTTATTTGGGTGATAAATTATCCCCGTTATCCGACACTACAATTATGACCGCTTCATTATGCCAGGTAGGGGTGATAGATCACGTAAAGTCAATGCTCTATATCAGTATTCCTGCAGCGGGAATTGCATTCGTTTTGTTTTTAATTGCAGGATTTAATTATGGCGGTAGCAACGTTGATTTAAGCCAGGCGACGCTATTTCGGGAGGCCATTTCCACACATTTTAATACCGGTATATACCTATTGCTCCCCGCTGTCGTGGTCATTGTACTACTGGTATTTCGATTACCTTCACTACCGGTAATTACGTTTGGTGCCTTGCTTGGCGTTGTATGTGCCGGAGCCTTTCAAAACTTGAATACCCTTGATTCAGTTCGGTCACTGTACTCTGGCAGCTTAATAGAAACAGATGCAGCATTTATAAACACCTTGCTGAACAGGGGGGGAATTGAATCTATGTATGGCGTCATCGTTTTAATCATGTTCGCATTGGGACTGGGAGGACTGATGAGAAAAGTGGGCATACTCCAGGTTATTGGCAACCAACTGCTCGCGTGGGCCGATACCGTCGGGAAGTTGACCACCTCCACTATATTGAGCGGATTCTTCGGCAATTTTTTCGGCGGTGCTGCTTACGTTTCGCTTATTACAGCCAGTACGCTTACCGAAAAAAGGTACAGCTCAATGGGTATCGACAGAAGGGTTCTTTCCCGTAATACTGAAGCAGGTGGCACCGTAACTACTCCCATGGTACCCTGGACAGATGGTGGAATTTTCATGGCCACGACCTTGGGCGTCAGCACAATTAGCTACCTGCCGTTTCTGTGGTATAATATTTTGGTTTTGTTGATTGCGATTATTTTTGGACAGTTCAATATTGCCATTTGGTATACGGAACCGGAATAGGAAATTCGATTTTATAAATTAAAGACGAATTCCTTTTGGGCCTTACCGATTTCCTCGATTTTTTTACTTCCTTGGCATGGAAAAAAGCCGATAGAAAACCAAGACTAAGGGGCTTGCATAATTGGGGTCAGCTGGTTTCAACTTCCCATTTTTCGGACTATTCAACTAAAAATCCAAGAACTGAAGGACAGGGGTACCACCCCAGTCGGGGACTTATATAAAATAGATTTAATATTTGAAAGGGAAGTGATTAAAAAACTAACAGTTTTAGAAAAAAAAGTACTATAAACCCAAGCATATACTTTTAAAGTTATAACTTTATCTTTTATCAAATCAAATTCGGTAAATATTCTGGTATTTGCCATCAAATTATCAACGGGTCTGTTAAAAAAGTTGAATAGCATAACCAGTTAACCCACATCAAAAACATTAAATCAAACTTATTCTATGAAAATCTCGAGTATTAAGGTTTATCAGGTTGATCTTCCGCTCCACGAAGGTAGTTACAACTGGTCAGAAGAGAAAAGCGTTGACGTGTTTGACAGTACTGTTGTCCTGCTGGAAACTGATTCTGGCATTACGGGTGTTGGGGAAGTGTGTCCGTTGGGCCCGGTGTATCTTCCTGCCTATGCCCGTGGTGTACGCACGGGGTTAAAGGAAATGGCCCCTCAACTTATTGGAAAGGACCCTACACAGCTGCAGAAGATCAATCGCCAGATGGATTATTTGTTAAAGGGCCACCCCTATGTTAAATCGGCGATAGATATGGCTTGCTGGGATATACTCGGCAAATCGGCTGATAAACCTGTCTGCACGCTTCTTGGAGGGCGTTATGGAGAGAATGTTCCTCTCTACAGAGCAATATCCCAACGGCCGGCGGACGAAATGGCTGAAAATGTCGCTAACTACAAAGCAGAAGGCTACAAAAAATTTCAACTCAAAGTTGGTGGGAATGCAAATGACGATATAGATCGTATCCGCGCTGTTCGTAATGTCCTTGATAGCGATGATGTTTTAGTTGCGGATGCAAACACGGGCTGGTTGAAACATGATGCAATGCGTGTAGTAAAAAATGTAGCAGATGTTGATGTATATATTGAACAGCCATGTAATTCCTACCAGGAATGTCACTCAATTCGGGAACATACGGACCTGCCGTTCATCCTTGATGAGGTTATAGATTCTGTGGAGATGATATTACAAGGAGTTAATGACCGAGCCATGGATGTGGTCAATATCAAAATCAGCAAATTCGGTGGGTTAACCCGTGCCAGGCAAGCTCGAGACCTCTGTGTTTCTTTGGGTATAGCAATGACTTTGGAAGATAGTTGGGGAGGAGATATCATAACTGCAGCAATTGCTCATCTTGCCCACAGTACCCCCCCGGAATTTATTTTTAGCTCTACTGATTTCAACAGTTATGTTACTACCTCTATTGCCGAGGGCGCTCCACAACGTGTGGACGGTCGCATGGCTGCCTCCACCAGGTCGGGCCTTGGTATTAAACCACGAATGGACGTTTTAGGTGATCCCGTTTGGAGTTGTTAATTTGATCTTCCAGTAAAAACTCACAGCAGTCACTTGATTTTTAAAAAGGATCCGGTAATTACTTTCCAGACTGATCCTCATTCAATTGTATCGGAGGGCCCGTCGTATCCCGGTATTGAGTCCGCAGGCCGCGCAGCCGTTCTTTCAGCTCCCGCGTCCGCTGGGCGTATTCCGGCTGCCCGTACAGGTTGTTCAGCTCCATCGGATCCTCCTGCAGGTCGTAT
>NZ_JBINJE010000046.1:0-20282 GCF_043951955.1 Halalkalibaculum sp. DA384
GCTACATCCCCCTGCGCCCCCTTCAAAGGGGGAATGGGTGGCGCCAGTATTCCAACAGGTAGCTTAAAATTAGTTTACGTTTTTTTGATTCATTACACTAGGTGCAGCATCCACAATAGCCTGCGTCGGCTTTCGCGCCCCATTCAAGGCCGGGAAAACAGGTTTGCATTTTTTTTAGACTTCCTCAAAAAAAACACAATTGCTCCTTTCCGATGGTAGGATTGTTCGTTTTTGTGTGAACAAACCCCGAAAGGGAAGCAGATCCTCCGTTTCATTATTCGTTACTGGTTATAAGCTGGCAAGGATATTGGCGATAGCAAGCAGCCTCGAATCTTCGAAAATACAGAGCAAAAACAACGGTTTTGCAAAGCCATCTAAAAGAGAAACGTTGACACTTGGGTAAAAAGCGCCTTTCAAGTGAATAGCCCAGCAGTCCCTCTTTTCTAAAAAAATCCATTTTTTTTGTCATAGAACCGCCAGGCTCGGGTGTAATAGGTATTGAAACGAGGAAATAATTTAACGCTGAATGTCGAAAAGAATGAACGATAATATACCCTGGGAGCTGCTGGCCCGATATTTTGCCGGTGAACTAGACAGTGAGGAGAAGCGATCTATGGAGTCCTGGATTAACGAAGAACCGAAGCGGGAAAAAAAGGTGGAGGAGCTTCGTGAGGTCTGGGAACAGTCACGTATTCCCGGCTACCAGGTCGATCCCGAAAATGCCTGGAAAAGGCTCGTAAAGGATATGGACCGGCTCGATCGCGGTTCTGAGCAGGTCGGCCAAATACTGCGTGAGCAAAAATTGCCGCAGGCGCCCACTCAGCATACGCACTCCCATTCACACAAAGTCGTTCGGCGGTTGGTGATGGTAGCGGCCGCGGCGGCGGTGATGCTGGCTGCCGGACTTTTTACGTATAGTAATTACAATGAACTAACCTCTCAGGACAGCGAATCCGCAGAAATTGCCAAACGGGAAATCGTCGCCCAAAATGGGGAGCGGGCGACCTACATTTTAAGTGACGGTTCCAGGGTGGTTCTCCACGCGGGCAGCCGCATGGAGGTCCCCCTCTCCTTTAATTCAGGGGAAAGAGAACTGTTTTTGGAGGGGGAGGCTTATTTCGAAGTCACGCATGATGAATCGAAGCCCTTTACCGTACATTCCGAAAGTGCATTTACCCGTGTGCTGGGGACCAAATTTTTGTTAAAAGCATGGCCGGATGAGCGTAATGAGGTCGAAGTTGTGGTTTCGGAAGGAAAGGTGGCGCTGGGCCGGGAACCCGCGGAGGAAGGTGCTGGCTCGAAACAGGCGATTGTTACCAAAAACAAAATCGGCAGGGTTAGCAGTGAAAGTGACCCGGAGGTCCTCTCCGGTGTTGACATGAACTGGTACATGGGGTGGACCGAAGGCAAGCTCATCTTTAAAGACAGGCCGCTCAGTCAGATTATTCCCAAACTGGAGCGGTGGTACGCCATTGAGATAAGAACCGAAAATGACGCGATAGCCCGCAAGAGGCTCACCGCGGAAATTGATTACAGCCAGTCGATGAGTGAGGTACTGAAGGGTATTGCATTGTCGCTGGATTTAAAAGTTCAGAAGAAAGAACGGACAGTCATTTTTCAAGCACAACATGAAAGTGACCAAGAGTAATATGGTCAAACTGGTAATGAGATAAATCAACTCTAATTTATCAAAATTAAAATGGGATAGTTTATGAAAAAGCTAGTGATACAACTCATGGGGATACTGTTGCTGACAGTAATGGTAGTACCGGGACTGCTGGCACAACAAGGGAACGAGAAGAAAGGTGCTTCGGCGCTGGTTTTGTCAAACGGTAAAACGGTGTGGCAGGACAGTGATACCGACAAGATCCTGGATCAGCTTATCAGCATTGATATTAAAGAGGCCGGCCTGGAACAGGCCCTGCAGGTTCTCTCGAAGGAGGCCGATCTGAAATTGATGTACACTAAAGATGCGCTGCCGGACGATGCGGAAATAACCCTTCGGCGTACCTCCATTTCTTTGAATGATGCCCTTTGGAAGGTGTTAAAGGATACGGGCCTGCGCTTCGCCATTTCGGAGAGCGGCCAGCTGGTATTGCTGAAAAGAGAAGAGACGGCAAAGGAGATCGTGCTTGAAACTGTTTCCGGTACAGTCACCGATGCCCAGACCGGAGAAACGTTGCCTGGGGTGAATGTACTGGTTAAGGGTACGACCACAGGTACCTCCACCGACAGCGAGGGTGGATTTGAGTTGGGTGTGCCATCCCTGCAGGATACGCTGGTGTTTTCGTTTATCGGATATCAGACACAGGAGGTGCCAATCAATGGGCGAACGAGTTTCGATGTGGCGCTGCAGACGCAGGCCGTTGCTGGTGAGGAGCTGGTGGTAATTGGGTACGGTGAACAGCGAAGAGCTGATATGTCGGGATCGGTTTCCTCGGTAAGCGGCGAAGATCTTAGCCAGGTTTCAACAACTTCTGTGGATCAAGCACTTATCGGTCAAACGAGTGGCGTGCTTGTTTCTGGCAGTAGCGGTCGTCCGGGATCAACGCCACGTATTCGTATTAGGGGCAGTGGATCGATAGTAAGCGATAATTCTCCGCTTTATGTGATCGACGGTATGCCGGTGTACCCTAACAATAATCGTGTAGCGGGCTTGGCCGATAATCTGACAAATAATCCACCCAACCTGTTGGCATCCCTGAATCCGGATGATATAGAGTCAATTGAAGTATTAAAAGATGCTTCCGCTACCGCCATTTATGGTGCACGAGGGGCCAATGGCGTAGTACTAATAACTACCAAGGGTGGACGTGGAGGAGATGTTCAGTTTAATGTGGACTGGTATTCCGGCGTGCGCCAGATCAATAACGAAATTGATCTTCTGAGTGCCGGTCAGTATGCACAGCTTACAAACGACTGGGCGGAACAAGTGGGTGTAAACCAGCCGTATAACCAGGATCAGATCAACAGCTTTACAAGTGGTGAGGCAGGGACCGACTGGCAAGACGAGGTATTCAGAAATGCCGCCTTTCACAATCTGACTATCTCTGCCAGTGGAGGCACGAATAACTTGAGGTATTATCTTTCCGCTAATTACCTGGATGAAAACGGTATTGTAATTGAAAACAATATGAAGCGGTTTTCTCTCCGGCCCAATCTTGATATAGATGTTTCAGACAACTTTACCGTTAAAAGCAATATGTCACTCTCCTATACGCTGGACGGGACGGTACCATTTGGTGGACGTGGTCCTAATACTGGACCTGGGGTTATGATTAGCACGGTACAATTTAATCCGACTGACCCGATTCGGAATAGTGATGGATCTTTTCATTTAATTCCTACTAGAGGACTTGGGCAGATAACAAATCCGGTTGCATTAGCCGAAACCCAAGAGCTGGAATACCGCACCTTCAGAGCGTTGGGTTCAGTGTCCGGTGAATACAATTTCACGGATCAATTTAGCGGAGAAGTCAAACTGGGATTTGATAATACTGCCAGGCAGGAAAATCACTTCTTCCCCAGGGAAACGACCCTTTTGGGGCAAGAAACAGGTGGACAGGCAACAAAGGTAACCGCAGACAATCTCTCCTGGTTAACTGAATTTCTGCTCCGATATAACGGGCAACTTAGTAATAATCATCGGTTGAACGTGGTTGGCGGTTTTACAGCTCAGGAAGAGCGGCTGGAAATTTTTAGTGCTGGCCGTAAAGATTTTGTTACGAGTGCGTTCGGGACTCATAACTTATCCGGAGGGGCCACGGAAATAATTCCCAACTCGTCGCTTACCAAATCTTCTTTGGCCTCATTTTTGGGACGGGTTAATTATACGCTCATGGATAAGTATATCCTGACCTTCACCAGCCGTTATGACGGTTCCTCTCGATTTGGTGAAAATAACAAATGGGGTTACTTCCCCTCCGGTGCAGTAGCATGGCGTCTTTCGGAAGAGTCTTTCATGGAGAGCATTCAATTTATCAGTGAACTGAAGTTGCGGGCCAGTTACGGTATTACCGGTAATCAGGAGATTGGGATCTACCAGTCATTGCCGGTATTTGGTACCGTAAGTGAGTCCTTTGGCGGCCAGGGAGCCGTTGGCGTGCGGCCGGCCCGACTGGGAAATCCCAATTTGACCTGGGAGGAGACCCGGCAGTTGGATATTGGATTGGACGCGAGCCTGTTTGAGGATAGGCTGGATCTGTCGGTGGATTATTATGACCGCGATACCGAAGATCTACTGTTGAATTTTCCATTACCAAATGAATCGGGATTGGGTAATGTACTGTTAAATTCAGGAGAAGTTAGTAACAATGGTGTTGAATTTTCGGGCAGTACCCATATCCCGGCCGGAGAATTTCAATTGAACCTGAAGGCTAACTATTCATTCAACAATAATGAAATAAGAAACCTGGCCGGTCTGGATACGGTTATTACGGGTCAGTTTGGCACACAGGCACTGATTACGGGAGAAGCCCAAAGCTCGTTTTACTCATATGACGTGCAAGGTATATGGCAAGAGAACGAAGCCCAGCAAGCGGCCGAATTCGGGCGACAACCCGGCGATTTCAAGTATCGGGATGTCAACGGTGACGGGCGATATACCGGGGAAGACCGTACAGTTCTCGGACAAGCGGAACCGAAATATCATTACGGTTTTAACGTGGGTCTAAACTACAAGGGTTTTGACCTGAATATGTTTTGGCAAGGAGCTGGCGGTCATAAAATATCCAACCGAACCCGGTTTGAGCTGTTATCTGCCTATCAGGGTAATGTAAATACTATAACTGAACGCCTAGACTACTGGCGCCCAGAAAATCCGAATAATACGGTTCCATCTTTATTAACAGCGGACCCATTTTTTGATAAAAATCAACGGAATATCGGTCAATATATTGAGGATGGAGACTACCTGCGTCTTAAAAGTCTTACGCTGGGCTATAATTTCACGGCAGAAATGCTTCAGAATTTAAATGTGAGAAGCCTGCGTATCTATGTAAGTGCACAAAACCTGCTTACAGTGACCGGTTATGAAGGGCAGGATCCGGAAGTTGTTGGCGTAGATAGATACAACTATCCGTTCACCAGATCGTTCCGGGGCGGACTGAATGTTGGCTTTTAATTCCGATCAGATGCAGCGTAGTAATAAAAACCATAAGCACTTATTTATTATGAAGAAATTAATAACATACATCGGTAAAGTAATGGTACTGTCCATATTGATTATGGGCCTTGGCTGCGAAAACTTTTTGCAAGAAGAACCGAAATCTTTTATTGGGCCCTCTACCTTTTTTCAAACTCCTGCTGATGCGGAAGCGGCTGTTATCGCGGGATATGATGAATTGGGGGCCTTTAATCCCGGTACATTTGGCTGGTGGAGAGCGTGGACGTTTGAAATTCTTAACGATGATTGGGATACACGTCCGGAGGTGGCAGCAAATAACAGCCGAAACTTAGGTCGATATATAACTTTCGATCCTGATGCACCGCTACTTGCGAGTGTATATGACTCATGGATACATGGAATGAATACATTTTCCACGGCTATAGATGGCATTAACGAGATGGAAGACTTTGATGGTAAACAAGCCCTGATTGCAGAAGCCAAATTTTTACGGGCCTATCACTATTTTGTTCTCGTTCGGCTGTTTGGACCTGTACCGATAATTGACCAGGCATTGGGGGCAGAGGAGGCCCGGAACCTGCCGCGTGCTGGCTCAGAGGAGGAAGTGTATGAGTTGATTATCAGCGACTTGGATGCAGGTGTCCAGGATCTCCCGGAACAAGCTGTTGCTCCGGGTCGAGCCACCAGGTGGGCGGCCATGGGGTTGCTTGCCAAAGTTCATCTCACACTGGAAAACTGGTCAGAAGCTGCACAACTGGCACAATCTGTTATCCAGAATAGCCCACATCAGTTGCTGGAAGAATACACGCAGATTTTCAGTGAAGATAATGAAAATAATTCTGAATCTATTTTTGAGATACAGATGGAGGTCGGTAACGAACGTTCCAATCAAGTGGGACAGTGGCCAAGGGGAATAGGAGCTAACGGGGATCAGGACTATTTCTTGGGCCCTAATTGGGGCGGTGTTTATATTGCAACGCAAGATCTTCTGGATGATTTTGAGTCAGGAGATGAACGACGTGCTCTAATCGATACTATGGTGACGCGAAACGACGGTACTGAAATAATATTCAATGCTGATGGAGCGACGCCATGGTATTCTCTCAAAAGAGTACCTTCTGCTTATATTGAAGGTCGCGAAGCCAATAATAATTCCGGTTACAATTTTATCTACCTTCGTTTGGGAGAAATCTATCTAATTGCGGCCGAAGCTGAGAATGAAGTTAACGGTCCCGGCAATGCCTATCAATACATTAATCCAGTACGAGAACGAGCGGGATTATCTCCTCTTTCAGGGTTAACCCAGCAGGAGTTCCGACAGGCTGTCAGAAAAGAGCGCCGAACAGAGCTATTCGACGAGCGAAAGCGCCTGTTTGATTTGTACCGTTGGGGTACTGTTATCGAAAGGGTTAATGAGGCGAGACCGGATGCGCAGATACAGTCGCACCACACCCTTTGGCCAATACCGACGAATGCCCTGGATAATAATCCGCAATTGACACAGAATCCAGGATACTAGATGATCTAAGATCATATCCCAACCCTCCTCCCCTACCTTGGCTTATAATTTTACCGTGGATGGGGGGGTATTTTTTTACTAGTCAAATGTGAGGAAGTAAATTGGAGAATACTGAATGTTCTGACAGATCTTAAATTCTTCGATAAATACGTCTTTTAGTATTCTATAAAAAGTTTAAAACCAATGAAACGTAAAACCTTTATCCAATTAGTTGGATCTGGATTGTTGACTACTGGCTTTAATAACAGCCAATCATTTATAACTACATCGAATGATAAATTATTAAAATGGGTGAAAGCCAATAAAAGTTCATTATTTACCCAATGTTATGGACAAGGCGAACCATTTGTTAAATCAGAAACACTCGGTTTGTTAAATGCCCAGTGTATTTTATTGGAAAATGGAGAAGAAGATGATAAGATTGCCCTATCTCCGGGAAGAGAGAAGGCAGAAAAAAAACAAATTGCAGTTCATTTACGCCATCGGTTATATGACGTTCATCCCGAAGGTGGAGAAGATTTGTTGGAAGCCAGTTTGGTAATTCGCAATAAAAGCCGGAATACCCGCCAGCTGAGGCTGCAATTCACCACTTCAGCGCAGTCATCCTCCAAATTTTCGAAGCAACATATTTACATACCGGTCTCTGCCGCAGGACTAAATCGGGATAAAAGATTAAGTGCGTTGGGTAGCCTGAATTTTTTTACTGAATGCAACCAAGCAGTTGGAATGGGTGATTTTGAATGCCATTACATGGAACCAATGGCCAGTAATCCGAAAAGGGAATCCACTCAAGCTATGATATTGGCACCGGTGGTCGTAAGTCATTATCCTGATACCACCTGGAATGTGGCAATATTCACCAGTGCAGAAGAGGCGTTTGAATTTAAGACTACAAAAGACAAGCAGCATACTATTGGTTGGATAGCCGGGAAGCAGTTACAATTAGCTCCCGGAGAGGAGGTATCGTTTAGGTGTTATTTGTACATATATCAAGGAGATGCCGGTGAGGCATGGACAGCCTTTCATAAATTAGCTTACCCCAAAAATTTACAAACTCCCGATTGGTTATATGAGGCAAAAGTACACTATTATGATTTTCTTTCCTCTGCCATCGGAGAAAACGGTAAAAGGGGGAATGGTTACGAGGCAGATCTGGCATATTTCAAGGATTTTCATGTTGGCATGGCGACACAGCATGGCTATTATCCATATTTAGGGGATTATATTCAACCTGACCGAAAGCAATGGTTGGCGATGAAGGGCGATTCGCAGGGGGCAGTGGAGATGTCGTTGCAGAAAATGCAAGAACGAATTGCCCAAACTCGCAGGCAGGGTAGCCGGGCTGCAATATATCTTCATGCCGTGATGCTTGATGAGGGTTCCCCAATATTTCAAGAGTTTAAAGATGCCAGGCTGGTCGATAAAGAGGGAAAACCCGTCTCTTATGGTTGGAGTGGACCTGATACGGCAAAAAATAATTGGAATATGTCTTTTGCCTCGAAACAATGGTCCTCCCATTTATTAAAACAGGCCGAACTCATAATGGAATTGCTGGATACTGATGCCATTGTCGTGGATGAAACGTTTATGTGCCTGGGATATGACTGGCACCCCGACAGGAAGGGGGCTTTATCTCAGCACAGTATTTCTTTTTTCAAAAACCTGTATGAGCTTGTTCATTCATATGGTTCGGATAAGGCGTTGTTAAGTAGTGATGTAAGTATGGCAAACATGGGTATGTGGTGTGATGGAGAAGCAGGTGATCACACCTATGGACCCTTACTGGGAGACCCATTATATAGAAAAGAACCGATTCGTTATCAAAGTGTTTTGGGAGACAAGCCGTGGCTGCCCGGAGCATGGTTCTTCGTTAAATTTTGGGAAGAGCAAATGGATCTTGCTCGGAAAAAGAAAAATGCCGGTGTAGGTGTGGGTAATGGATGGAAAGAGTTTACAGGACTGCATGCGCTTCCTCATAATGAGGCAAATAAAATTAAAAATGATATTAAGTCTATTATTTGATCAGTGATTTCCACATGAATTACATTAGAGAATTAGCCTACGGCCTTTTCTGCGTAGCTGACGCAACAGTCTATAAAATATTCATTGGAAATTAAACTATTAGAAAATTTCTTATTTCAGATTTTATGAAAGTAAAAAAATATGTATACATACTTTCCTTTTTGGTTTTCATAATCCTTTGGAAAGGAATTAAAGCTGCCGATAATGAATCTAACCAAAGGCCTAATATTATTTTAATCGTTGCCGATGATCTGGGTTATAAAGATCTGACTTCTTACGAAAGTGATCTTTATGAGACACCTAATATCGATCGGCTTGGACAAAAGGGGGCAATGTTTACCAATTCGTATGCGGCAGCATCGGTATGCTCTCCTACCCGAGCCAGTATTATGACCGGTAACTATCCGGCCACACTGCATTTAACCGAGCATCTGCGGTATTATCCATATGAATCACGCGCGTCCGATAAGGTGATACCTCCTGAAATCGTAGATAACCTACCATTGGAGGAGGTAACTATTGCAGAAGTGCTTAAAGAAGCTGGATATGTTACGGCCCATATTGGCAAGTGGCACCTTGGTGGAGAGGGATATCTACCGACTGATCAGGGGTTTGATATCAATTTAGGTGGTAAGCGGTCGGGTATGCCGGGATCGTATTTTTATCCATTCAAAAGCAAAATTTTTGAGTATCCGGAATTGGAAAAAATAGCCAAAGAGGGAGACTATTTAACGGACGTACTCACCCGGGAAGCGGTTCAGTTTATCGAGAATAACAGGGAAAATCCATTTTTCCTGTATCTGCCTTATTTCATTCCCCATACGCCGATTGAGGCTAAAGCCACTCTGGTTGACAAGTATGTGCAAAAACTTCGGGATAAGCCGGCCTTAAATCATAATGATCCCACATACGCGGCAATGATTGAGACGCTGGATGAGAATGTAGGCAAAGTGATGAGATCATTGGAATACCGTGGCATAGATGATAATACGATGGTGATTTTTATATCTGACAACGGCGGGGTGTATTACGAAGCAGGCGGGTTATATCGGGACAGTTTTAAGCTCACCTCTCAAGCTCCGCTAAGATCCGGTAAAGGATATTTGTATGAAGGCGGGATACGAGTACCACTGTTGATTACATGGCCCGGAGTAATAGAGGAGGGTAGCGTCATTCATGAACCGGTTATCAGCAATGATCTTTTCCCTACAATTGTAAACATGGTAAATAAAAGGGATGATCAGGACTTTAACGAGATGGAACACGAGGGAGAGAATCTGATGCCTCTTCTTTTGGGTACGCAAGACAAGTTAAAAAGAAAACAGCTATTCTGGCATTCACCTCACTATACAAATCAGGGTGCAAAGCCATCTGGTGCCATCCGCAGTGGCAAATACAAGTTAATTGATTTTTATGAAGATGGGCGACTTGAACTGTACAATTTAAAAGAAGATGTAAGTGAAAAAAATAATTTAGTTGACGAGAAGCCGGAAATAACGCAACGACTTCATGAGGCTCTGAAGAACTGGCGGCAAAAAGTTAATGCGCAAATGCCTAAGCCAAATCCAGATTATCAAAAAAGTCAAAAATAGTAGTTGGAAGAACTTCCAAGAATCCCCTTCCCCAAAATCAGGTTTTTAATTTTATGCAAAGAGAAGTTCAAATTTTCGGTCATATTCTGCTGATTATCGTGTTATTTGGTATTTGTACAGAGCCACTGGCTGCCCAACCACAGCAGCAGTATCAGCTTCGCTCCCCGAATCAACATATTGGAATAAATATTGAAGTACATGATGAGCTGACCTATGCCCTTACCTACAAGGGGAAATCGGTTATCACCCCTTCAGCTATATCTTTAACGCTTGAAGGAGAGGCGCCGCTTGGTGTAAACCCGGAGGTGGTCGACACCAAAATGATAACCAAAAATTCGCAGGTCGAGTCCCCCTTTTATAAAAAGGCGCAGGTGGATGATCATTTTGAGGAATTGTCTTTGAAGTTTAAACGAGGGTATGAGGTTATTTTTAGGGCGTATAATGATGGATTTGCCTATCGTTTTGTTACAGAGCGAAAAGACAGCCTGACTATTGTAGATGAACGGGGAGATATTCATTTTGCCCACAATTATAATAGTTATTACCTGAAGAGTAATAGCACTACCACTTCGTACGAGGGAATTTACCATCAAGACCGGATCGACCAGTTTAATCCTTCCCCCTACTACCTGCTGCCCATCGTCTTAGAGGGAGAAGAACAATTAAAAATGGCCGTGCTTGAAGCAGATCTGTATGACTATCCCGGTGGTTTTCTAAAAAAACATCCGAACGATTCTACACGGTTTTACTGGGAATTCCCAAATGTACCCCAATATGTACGTACCAGTGGCTATCGCAATTATTCTCGGGTACCCGTATCTAGCAGGAACTTTATTACACAAACAGAGGGCAATAAAGAATTTCCGTGGCGGGTATTTATTCTAACGGAAAGCGAAACCTCGCTACTAAACAATGATATGGTCTATAAGCTGAGCCGGGGACCGGATACCGGCAGAGATTTTAGCTGGGTCAAACCCGGGACCATATTGTTTGAATGGTGGCATGTAGCCAAACTGTACGGGGTGGATTTTGAATCAGGCATCAATACCCAAACCTATAAATACTACATCGATTTTGCTGCTGAACATGGCATACCGTACGTAAATATAGATGAAGGATGGTCGGATTATTATGATATTCTGAAGACGGGGGAGGATCTGGATATGGCCCAGTTGACCAGCTATGCCCGTCAGAAAGGAGTGGGCTTGTTCCTGTGGGCGGCTTATAGCACAATTGATCCGGTAATGGAACAAGCGTTTGATCTGTTTGAGCAGTGGGGTATTGCAGGGGTTAAAATTGATTTTATGAACCGGCAGGATCAGCCGATGATCCGGTTCTACGAGCGGGCGGCCCGCCAGGCAGCCGAGCGGAAACTGATGGTGAATTTCCACGGGGCCACCAAACCCACCGGCCTGCCTAAACGATATCCCAATGTAGTCAATTACGAGGCCGTACGGGGCCTGGAATACAATAAAATTGACGATTCCGGCATTGGAGCCACCCCGGAATATGCCGTTACGGCCCCTTTCATTCGTATGCTGGCCGGAGCGATGGATTATCACCCCGGGGCCGTACGAAATGCCACGGATGAAAATTTTCGGGTCATATTTAACAATCCCATGAGCCGGGGTACACGAACTCACCAGATGGCCATGTACATCATTTTTGAAATGCCTCTGGCTATGCTTTCGGATTCTCCGACCAGATATAAAGAAGAGGAAGATATGCTGGATTTTCTCTCCAGCGTACCCACGACCTGGGATGAGACGATTGCCCTGGAAGGCAGCATTGGTGAATACGCAGTCATCACTCGTCGCAAGTCAGATGTATGGTATGTTGGGGGGCTAACGAACGGCAAAAGGTCCAATGCCGAGGTTAATTTGTCATTTTTGCCTTCTGGCAGGTACCAGGCTGAAATCTACAAAGACGGGCCAAACGCCCATCAGCGTGCAGTCGATTATCAGCGGCTGCAACGGGAGGTAACCGCCCAAAGCACCATCAGCGTGCCGATGGCAAAGGGAGGTGGATTTGTAATTGTATTAGAGCCCATAAATTAAATCACAAGGACATGTATTACTATAAGTGGGGGGGTAAATTGTTACAGCAGTGGTCTTTCCTCTTCGTACTTTTTCTTGTAATTCCACAAACAGACAGCTACGGGCAACATAAGGAAGAGAAACAACCAAACCGGCCTAATATCCTATTAATCATTTCCGATGATCAGTCGTGGCCTCATGCCGGTGCCTATGGAGCCGACTGGATAGATACTCCTAACTTTGATCGGATTGCCGATCAAGGTACCTTGTTTCATAATGCGTTTGCTTCCGCCCCATCTTGTGCTCCGTCGCGGTTTTCTATTCTAACCGGTCGACCCTTTTATCTAAACCAGGAAGGGGGTATTCATGGTGGATTCATGCCCAATAAATATCCGTTATTTACTCATCTATTGAAACAAAACGGATATCATGTGGGAGCAACCGGAAAGGATGTGGGGCCATTTCACACCCCTGAAAATGAAGAACTCCGGTATAAAACTCATCCCTTGGTAACCCGGTACAATACCATAACAAACCATGATCGAATGATTCATCGAAGCGGTATTGACTATGCAGAAAATTTTCGTCACTTCATGAAAAAGCGAGAATCAGAAGACCCTTTCCTTTTTATATTTAACAGCTTTGAACCTCATCGCCCATACAAGATTAATAGTGGCAGGGGGCAAGGAAAGACGATTGATCAAGTTGAAGTGCCTGATTTTCTACCGGATCATCCCGAAGTCAGAGCTGATTTGCTGGACTATGCCTATGAAATTGAAGCCTTTGACAAAGATATTGGTCGTTTTATACAAATTTTAAAAGAGACGGGAGCCTATGATAACACGCTGATTATTGTTACTTCTGATAATGGCATGCCGTTTCCTAACGCTAAAATGCAATCCTATGAATTCGGGCACCATGTGCCGTTGGCAATCAGTTGGCCGGGCCAGATCAGGCCTGGAAGAGAAGTACATGATTTGGTAACCCTGCCACAATTGGCACCTACAATTTTAGAAGTTGCCGGTATTCCGGTTCCCGTATCCATGACCGAGCCTGGTTTATATGATATTCTAACATCAAAAGAAGATGGATTGATCAAACCCAAAAACGATTTGATTGCCTGGGGGAAGGAAAAGCATAATCTTGCCCGGAAAAAAAATCTTGGGTATCCTATTCGGGCTGCACGTACTCATAAGTATTTATATATCCGGAATTTCACACCTGAGCGGTGGCCTGCTGGTAATCCTCCCTATTATGTGGACTGGTTCTGGTGGCCTGGCCTGCAGACTAACCGAACGGCCAGAACCATCTTGCAACATATGGCAATATCACCACTAGCAGATATACTTGAATTGGGGACGTCTCAAGAACCTTCCTATGCTCCCTATTTCGATCTGCATACTGGCAAGCGACCGGAGGAAGAACTATACAATATCCAAAAAGACCCCTATTGTCTGATCAATCTTGCGGATATTCCGGCCTATTCAGGAAAAGTGGAGGAACTCAGAAATCGCCTGATGACCAAACTAAAATCAGAGGGTGACCCAAGAGCCTTAGGCGAAGGAGAGAAATTTGATAGTACACCTACTAGGTTTACTGTTCCTGAGGATCCGCGAACGGGAAGACCAATATTCCAGCACTTTCCTTCTCCTAAATCCTATCTGCCGGGTTATAAGCGATTTGATCACAGCAACGATTCGTTGGAGGCCAAACGACTCAGAGAGGTGCAATAGTGACTTACCTTAAGATTTAAAAATAGTTCCTATAAGATAGTAAGGAAAGTTCACCTTGCACCAGTAGCATATCGTCTGAAATAAAATAATAATTGTTCTTCGGAAGGTTCACAGTTTTATAATCGTGTATTAAACTCTTATCAATCTTTTATTTAATAAAATTAGGTTTTCAATATGGATCGCAGAGATAGTATTAAAACACTGCTGATGGGGACTTTTTCTGTTCCTTTTGCAAATTCATTAAATCTAGAGAAAGAAATTTCTTCCAGTTCTCAGGTTTCAGATATCTCTGAGCCGATGCACAGTGATTGGGCTGAATGGCCGGATATGCCCTGGGCAGGCCCGCGGTTTTGGGGCAATCGTCTGCAGGACTGGCGGATTTCTAACGGTAAAATAGAATGCATCTATAACGGGGGAAATCGTAGTCTACACTGTTTGACCCATCAATTAGATAAGAGGTCTGAGGATTTTAATATAAGTGTTGAAGCAGAAATGGGTGTTAATAATCCATCTGAGAAAGATTATATAGGTCTGCGTCTGGGGGCGATAGCAAAAGATGAACCAGTTCCAGTTACTTTTTCAGATTATCGGCGGGATGCTGTATTTGGTAAAGGCTTGGATGCAGGCATAACAGGAAATGGTCGGCTGTTTATCGGTGAAAACAAAAGTTCTTGTACCATAGTATTGGAATCCCCTATTCGTCTGGAAGTACATGGTGAAATATCCGGCAGGCTGTATAAACTTGTACTTAAAGCCAAAGACGTAGCTACAGGACGTCATTTGGGACAGCTTGTATCCAATAATATTGCACCTGGAAACTTAACCGGGAATGTAGCATTGGTATCCCATTTTCCTTCTCAGGCAGTTGAATGGCCTACAGTATCTTCTCGATTTTCCGACTGGAGGCTATCCGGTAGCAAGTTCGTTTCCCGTGCCGGCCAGGCCTATGGCCCAATCTGTTTCGCCCAATACACGTTGAACAGAAGCACGTTGAAAGTAACTGCCCAATTAGCATCCGTTGAGGCCATACCTGGGCATAAGGTAACATTCCAAATAAGAGATAGGGGAAAATGGAGAAGTTTGGAGGAAATAACAATGCATGCGTTAGCGAGAACCGTCCATTTTCGTGTTGAAAAGTGGTCTTATAGCAATGATGTCCCTTATCGAATATTGTTGGAGCTTCCATTGAACAATACCACCCGGCGATATACTTATGAAGGGACGGTTGCATCGGAACCGGTATCGGCTGAGAAGGTGAAAGCTGCTATGTTTAGCTGTAACTATAATTGGGGATTCCCAAATAGTGAGGTAGTTCGCAATGTTGCCAAACACCAGCCTGATATGGCTATATTTTTAGGAGATCAATTCTATGAAGGACACCCCGGTTTAGGGGTAGAACGAACGCAAAATCTGGAGTTAGCTACTCTGGATTACCTGAATCACTGGTATATGTTTGGGTGGTCGTACCGGGATATATTTCGTCATATTCCCTCGGTATTTATTCCTGATGATCACGATGTTTATCATGGAAATTTATGGGGGGACGGGGGAAGGCAGGCTCCGGTAGAAGAGGGATATGGATATATGTCACAGGATGAAGGAGGTTATCATATGCCTGGCGATTGGGTCAAAATGGTTGAACGAACACAAACCAGTCACTTACCTGATCCGTTTGATCCGACGCCTGTGAAGCAAGATATCGGAGTGTATTACACTGACTGGACATATGGTGGAGTCAGCTTTGCGATTATTGAAGATCGTAAGTTTAAATCGGCGCCGGATGATGTTCTGCCGTTCGATGTTCAGAATGGATTTCCCCAAGATCCTGAAATCGATTTTACTCGTTACTATAATATCGAGGCTGATTTGCTAGGAGAACGACAACACCGGTTTTTAGAGGAGTGGACAAAAAACTGGGGAGGTGAGACACAATTAAAGGTGGTATTATCACAGTCTCCTTTTTGTGGGGCCCATACGATGCCTCCGGGAACCACTGGAGATTTGAATGTGCCAGAGCGCCCGATACCCGAACGGGGAGAATATCCGCAGGGCGATGTACCTGCCCCGGATATGGATACCAACGGCTGGCCTCAAAAGCAGCGGGACCAAGCGCTGCGAATAATTCGGAAGAGCTTTGCCTTCCATGTGGCTGGTGACCAGCATTTGGCAAGTATTTTACACTATGGAGTGGACAATTTTGGTGATGCAGGCTATGTATTTACACTGCCTGCTCTGAATAATGTTTGGCCCCGTCGCTGGTGGCCAACGGTTGAGAAAGATCACAAACCACTTCCAGGACAACCTAAATATACCGGTAATTTTAGAGATGCCTTTGACAATAAAATAACGGTTTTATCGGTCGCCAACCCTGTAAAAACCGGTATGAAACCTGGTGTGATCTATGATCGTGCTCCCGGATATGGCATACTTATATTTGATAAAGAGGAGCGAGTAATCCGTAGCGAGTGCTGGCCCCGCCATGTTGATCCCATTGATAATCCGGAAGGCCAATATGGGGGGTGGCCGGTTATTATAAACCAGCAGGAAAATTATGGGCGATATGCCTATGGTTATTTACCTGAAATAGAAGTCAAAGGGTTGAAAGATCCTGTTCTACAGGTTTTTAAACAAGAAACTGGAGAATTGGAATATGCATTGCGCATCAAAGGGCAATCTTTTCGTCCGGAAGTGTATGAAAACACACGATACAGTATAAGAATTGGTGAACCCGACAAAGATATCTGGAAAGAGTTTCACGATCTTCGCCCGAGACCTAAAAACAATTCAACGACAAAGATTAAATATTCATTTGATAAAAATTGAATTAGAGTATCGGTATCTAACTTTGATGAGTTCAATGTATAGCAATGATCGCTTGATTGTTCTTTTCCAATGTAAATACTGATTTCTAAACCATTAACATCTATTAAATATCAATGCAATTATCACAAACGTTTATTGGATTACTATTACTATTGTTTACGGGATTATCTTGCAATTCTCAGAATTTATCACAGGATAAAGAGCGATCAGAGAGGCTGAATAGACCCAATATCCTTCTCATCGTCTCAGATGATCAGGGATATGGTGATTTCGGCAGCTTTGGCAATAAGATTCTAAAGACTCCCAACCTGGATCAATTGCATAAGGAAAGCACCTACTTTTCCGAATTTCTTGTCAGTCCTGTTTGTACGCCTACCCGGGCTTCCCTGATGACAGGTCGCTATAACTATCGCACGGGCGCTTGGGATACATGGAAAGGACGCATCAATATGCATACCGATGAGGTTACGATAGCCGAGGCTCTTAAAAAAGAGGGATACAATACTGGGTTGTTTGGAAAATGGCACCTGGGCTATAACTATCCGATGCGCCCGTTGGATCAGGGGTTCGATTATGTGATACGCCATGAGCAGTATGTCAAACCAGACAGCAACAGGGTAGATCCGATAATGGTGGTTAATGGTAAGCTTGAACAGCGACGTGGGTTTATGGAGGATATCATTTTCGATGAAGCTATTCACTGGATTGAACGACAATCCCGGGAACATTCCCCTTTCTTTGCGCTTGTTACAAGCTATATGCCACATACCTTTTCAAATGACCTCCCTCAAGTACCTGAAAAGTACGTTGAGGATTACAAAGATAATCCTTTTTTGGCTCAACACACCAAGGAAGTTTATGGAATGCTTGCCAATCTTGATCAAAACGTAGGTCGATTGATGGGGACACTGGATAAGCTCAATATCAATAAAAATTCGGTTGTCATTTATCTTTCTGACAATGGTCCGCAACGAAGTGGACCGCATGGTACTGGAGCCCAAGACAGATATAACCTGGGATTACGGGGCGGAAAAGGGTCAATATATGACGGCGGAATAAAAGTACCAGCTTTTTTTCGGTGGCCGGGTCATTTTCAGCCCGGCCGAAAGATTGAAACCTGGGGTGCTCATATTGACATTTTTCCTACGATATTGGATATAGCTGACGTTCCACAACCGGATTCGATAAAAATTGATGGAAGGAGTCTGCTTCCATTACTGGAAAACAGGAATATCTTTTGGCAGGAACGAACCTTTTACAACCAATGGCCACGGGGTGAAGTCCCTAAAATGTGGATGAACAGTACAGTACGGGAAGATACCTTCAAACTAGTAAATGGAAAGGAGCTGTATAACATTCAGAATGATCCCCATGAACATTTTAATATTGCTGACCGTCATCCTGATGTTGTCAAACGGATGCGATCTTCGTATAAGCAGTGGTTTAATGAAGTAAGCAGCGGCAGAGGATTTACAACAAGTCCCACAATTATCGGTTCACCCAAACAGAGACGGATTACCCTTCTATTTTGGAACCGTGGTGCCGACGGTTGGCCGGTTCACATTGTGGATGAGGGGCCTTATGACATAACAGTAGAAAATGTGCAATATGAGCTCTTTCCAAAAGGTGCTGAATTGGTATTGCAATTTGGTGATACTACGTTCCGGAAGCCGATAAAACAGGGAGAAGAAGAAATCACATTTAAAAACATTCATCTCCCAGAGGGAGAAATGAACTATACCATGTGGACCGAAGGGGAAAAAATATACAGAGAAGCAAATTGGGGGTTGGAAGATTTGGGATATCGTAATGTGATCATTGAATTACAATAATAATTGATCTACTCATTTTCATCAATTTCAACCTAAATTTCTTAATCAAAAAAATAAAATATATGCGAGGTAAAACCATGCGGGTACTAACAGGGCTAATTGGATTAATTTTTTTAATGGGTATTTCGTGCGAAACCGATAATCCTGAAATGGACGTAAAACGCTCGGGAGGTTCAGAAAAACCCAACATCATTTTCATGTTAGCTGACGATTTGGGATATGGAGATATATCCAGTTATGGAAGTGTACTGGTAGAAACCCCCAATATTGATGGACTGGCCCAGGAGGGAATGAGATTTACCCGCTTCTACGCTGGTTCAGCTGTCTGCACACCCTCCCGGGCGGCCATGCTAACTGGAAATTTCCCACTACGCTATGATATCCGACAGCATTTTCCAGATGACAACAGTCATCTGCCCTCAGGTGTACAAACTCTTCCCTCCCTTCTGAATGAGGCAGGATATGGGACAATTCATATTGGAAAATGGCATCTAGGGGGGCTGCGCATAAATGATATTGAGGCTCGTCAAGAGGGGAATCGGGCTCTGCCGGGACCGCTGGAACACGGTTTCGACCATTACCTGACGAACATTGAAGGCCCCTCCATACGGCCTGAGCTTATCCAGCAGCGGAGGCTCTACCGCGAAGGGGGCCATTCCATGCTGCGGGATGATGAGCGCGCGGAACCGACTGACCGGCACTGGACCGACATTAAAGGGGATGAGGCAATTCGATGGATCGAAGAGTACCACCAATCGAATACCCCGTTTTATATAAATTTATGGTTTGATGTGCCTCATACCCCCTACGAGCCGGCCCCGGAGCCCCATCTTTCAAAATATAAAGAGATGGGAGTAACAGGGGACCAACTCTATTTCCGGTCAATGGTGTCTCACATGGACCAGCAGGTCGGGCGCATCATGGACAAACTGGAGGAGCTGGGGATTCGGGATAATACCATCCTGGTCTTCACCTCCGACAACGGTCCTGCTTTTGAGGGAGACTCCGGTCCTTTCAAGGGAGGTAAGACTGATCTGCACGAAGGGGGTATACGGGTACCGATGATCGCCTCCTGGCCGGGGCAGATCCCGGCAGGAACCCTGTCATTTGAGGCCACTCATATGGTTGATTTTTTGCCGACGCTGGCAGAAGCTGCCGGCATCGACAGCTATGAATCGGTGGATGGTATCTCCTTGTTGGATCACCTCACCCAAAAAGAACCGATCGCTGCCCGAACACTTCTATGGCAGATGGATCTTTACTCCAATCATCAAGGCCGGGGTCCCAAACCTGAGCCCTACGCCACAACGGTGGCCATGAAAGACCAGTGGAAGCTGTTGGCTGACAGCCTGAATGCTACGGAACTGTTTAATTTGAATCTGGATCATAAGGAGCTGCAAAACAAAATTGAGGAAGAGAAAAAGATCCGGGAAGAGCTCATGCAGGCTCTCGAAGACTTTCATGCATCACCTCGCAACAGGTGGCCTGTAATAGAATATTAACTAAACGCGTTTAGGGGTTAACCTTAAGCAGCCAATGCATGTTTAATGCGATTAATGGGTTCATCGTTTTGCCAATTGATGTACTGCAATAGCGTCAC
>NZ_JBINJE010000047.1:0-19935 GCF_043951955.1 Halalkalibaculum sp. DA384
GTCCCTTTTGGCTTGACCCAAAAGGAACCAAAAACTCAAGGCGGTGAATGGGGCACCCGCTGCAGCCTGTGCAGGCGTGGATGTTGATGGTCCGTCACGCTGGTAGCCCGCTATCAAGGTTCTCACCGGCAGGGCATCCACAAACGCCTGCTTCGGCCTCCGCGCCCCATTCAAGGCCGGGAAAGACCAGGTTGTATATTTTGTAGCCCGCCCCCCTTGTCAGACAGAAATTCTTCCGGTCTTGGACATGATGCTATAACTCGTTCATACGATCTCCCCTTCGAAATTCATCATTTTTAATTCTTCATTCATAATTCCCATCCACCACCCAAAAGATTAAGAAATTCTTAACATTATAATTATATTCCCGCTTGACATAAAAAACCTCAACCATTAACCTTACGCCCGTTATTCAACCGTTGAAAAGTTGAGTGGCAGCCGTTAAACCCAGTGGACAAAACAGTCATTGAGACAACAAGCAAGGACGAACCCTCAACAATCAACAAAAAGACCTTCGACTTTCGACCTTCAGACCTTATGACACCCAAACCCAGATCTACGCCCAACCCCACCCCGAAGTCCTTCGTACCGCACGGTTTTTCACCGGTAATGCTCATTGCTATTGCCACCTTAACTTTTCTCTTCCTGTCTCCATTTCAAAAATTTGCCCAGGGCCAACAAGCACCCGGGCAGCAATTTAGAATGGGCGAACGCATCATCCGGGTAGCTGAACCGGGGCAGCTGGCCGACTCGGTCAATGTGTGGGGCGATGTGGGCAGCCCGGGGCGATATTTGGTCCCGAAAGACACCAGGCTGCCTCAGCTTATTTCCTACGCTTTCGGTCCCGGAACGTTGAGCAACCAGCAAACTCAACTCGACTGGTCGAAGATGCGGATTGAAGTTAATATCTCTGAATACAGTTCAGACTCCGGTATGGAGACGCTCACCCAGTTTAAATACAGGATGAATGAGCCACTGCCTGAGGGAATGCGAAAATTCAAACTGGAAAACAACCAGGTGGTAGCCCTGCAGGTCAAGCGGAGGCCCTCCATTATCGATTACGCACAGGTAATCGGCCCGATTATATCACTGGTGGCAACCAGTATCATTCTTGTAGAGAGACTTTAACTATTACTATTTACCTGCCAATTTAAGCAAGGAAATTTCTGATGTACGAAGAAGCTTTTACGGAAGACAATATCAGTCAATATGCATTTCTCGTAACCGGCGGTGCAGGATTTATCGGCTCCAACATCGTGGAATACCTGGTAAAACAAGGCGCGGGCCAGGTCCGGGTGCTCGACAACCTCTCAACCGGCAGGTTTAAAAATATTGAGGAGTTTGTGAACCGGGATGAGGTTGAATTTATGGAAGGTGATATAAGCGACCCGGCCACCTGCAGGGAAGCGGTACAAGGTATGAATTACGTTTCCCACCAGGCCGCGCTGGGGTCCGTTCCCCGCTCCATCGAAGATCCGCTGAATACCAACAATTCCAATATCACTGGCTTCCTGAATATGCTGGTGGCCGCCCGCGACGAGCCGTCGGTAAAGAAGATGGTCTATGCGGCCAGCTCCTCGACCTATGGGGATAGTGAAGAGCTGCCCAAGGTGGAAGAAAATATCGGCAAGCCGCTGAGCCCGTATGCGGTTACCAAGTATGTGAATGAGCTCTATGCGGATGTATTCAGCCAGGTGTATGATTTCAATACCATCGGGCTCCGCTACTTTAATGTATTTGGCCCGCACCAGGATCCGCACGGGGCGTATGCGGCCGTAATCCCGATCTTTATGCAGGCCGCCATTGAAAAAGAAACGCCCACTATCAACGGGGACGGCCTGACGACCCGCGACTTCACCTATGTAAGCAATGCGGTACAGGCCAATATCAAGGCCCTATTAAATACCGGGGAACTGAACCGGCATGAAGTGGTAAATATTGCATGCAACGAGCAGATTACGCTGAATGAGTTGTGGGAAACGATATCGAAGCTGGCTAATGTAGATATTGAAGCAAACCACGGCCCGGAACGGCCGGGTGACGTTCGCCATAGCCTTGCCGATATCTCAAAGGCGGAACGACTGTTTGACTATAATCCCGGGGTCTATGTAAAGGAGGGCCTGGAAAAGGCGTTTGAACATTACAAGAGAACATTGTCAAAAGTCTGATAGTCTGAAAGTCAAAGGTCGGAAAGTCGAAGGTCCAAAGTCATCATGACCTCAGACCTCAGACCTTGGACCTTAGACCTTGGACCTTAGACCTTAGACCTTCAGACCTTAGACTCTGTAAGTTAAAATTTGAGCGTTCACTTAACTCGAACACTAACAAAAAGTTACCATTGAGTACATCACCCTCGCAAACCATCCTCGTAACCGGTGGTGCCGGATTTATTGGCTCCGCCCTCGTCCGTTATTTAATTCGGGAAACAGACAATACGGTTATCAATGTAGACAAATTGACCTATGCCGGACATCTGGAAAATCTTGAAGAAATTGATCACACCGCAAGATATCACTTCGAAAAGGCCGATATCTGCGATTCAGATGAAATGAAAGATATGTCTCGCAAGTATAAGCCTGATGCCGTCGTGCATCTGGCCGCGGAATCGCATGTGGACCGCTCCATCGACGGCTCGGCGGAGTTTATCCGAACCAACATTGTGGGAACCCACAACCTGCTGGACATCGCCAAAGAATATTATGAGGACCTGGGGGAGCAGAAAAAGAAGCAGTTTCGCTTTCTCCATGTGTCCACGGACGAAGTATATGGGGAGCTTGGGGAAGAAGGATTCTTTAAAGAGACCACGCCCTACGATCCCCGGTCGCCCTACTCGGCCAGCAAGGCGTCCTCCGACCACCTGGCCCGTGCATGGTTCCACACCTACGACTTCCCGGTGCTGATCACCAACTGCTCCAACAACTACGGCCCGTACCAGTTTCCCGAAAAGCTGATCCCGGTCGTCATCCTCAAGGCCCTGCAGGGAGAGGATATCCCGGTGTACGGCACCGGCGAAAACGTGCGCGACTGGCTCTATGTGGATGATCACGCTCGCGCCCTCTACAAGGTATTGCAGGAAGGGGAGATCGGTGAAACCTACAACATCGGCGGACACAACGAGAAGCAGAATATTGAAGTGGTTAATACGATCTGTTCTATTTTGGATGAGTTACAGCCTAGAGATAAAGGTAACTATGAGGATCAGATCACCTTCGTCACCGACCGCCCCGGACACGACTTTCGATACGCCATCGACGCCTCCAAGATCGAAGCCGAACTCGGCTGGAAACCCGAAGAAACCTTCGCCTCCGGCATCCGCAAAACCGTGCAGTGGTACCTTGATAATATTGACTGGTGTGAGGCAGTAACAAGCAACAACTACGATTTAGAACGCCTTGGCACGACCTAATTGTCAAAAGTCGAATGTCTGAAAGTCGAAAGTCGAATGTCGAAAGTCCGACCTTTGACCTTTGACCTTCAGACCTTAGACCTTAGACCTTAGACCTCAGACATTCGACCGTTGACAAAAATCGAAAAATTTCAAAAACAAAACTAAAAGCAAAAACAACATGAAAGGCATTATCCTCGCTGGTGGAAGCGGAACCCGCCTGTATCCCATAACAAAAGGCGTATCCAAACAGCTGCTCCCGGTATACGACAAACCGATGATTTACTACCCGCTTTCGGTGCTGATGCTGGCCGGCATACGCGACATACTCATTATCTCCACCCCCAAAGACACGCCCCGGTTTGAAGAACTCCTCGAAGACGGCAGCCAGTGGGGTCTGAACCTGCAGTACGCCGTACAAGACGAACCCAACGGGCTGGCCGAGGCCTTTATTATCGGGGACGAGTTTATAGGCGATGATGATGTGTCTATGATCCTGGGCGACAACATCTTCTACGGGCGGGGCCTTTCGGAAATGCTCCATAACGCCGCAGGACGCGAGCAGGGCGCCACCGTCTTCGGCTACCAGGTGAGCGACCCCGAACGCTTTGGCGTGGTGGATTTTGACGAAAACCAGAAAGCGCTTTCCATTGAAGAAAAGCCGGATGACCCCAAAAGTAACTATGCCGTCACCGGCCTCTACTTCTATGACAACCGCGTGGTCGATATCGCCAAAAACATAGAACCCTCCGACCGCGGGGAACTCGAGATCACCGATGTGAATAAACAATATCTAGAAGCAGGAGACCTGAACGTAGAATTGCTGGGCCGCGGCTTCGCCTGGCTCGACACCGGCACCCACGATGCCATGCTCGAGGCCGCCCAGTTTGTAGAAATTATCGAGCGGCGGCAGGGGCTCAAGATCGCCTGCCTCGAAGAGATCGCCTGGCGCAAAGGGTGGATCGACGACAGCGAAGTGCTGGCAATGGCCGACGAATTGTCGAAAAACGGCTATGGCGAATACCTGGCAGAATTAGTCTGAAGGTCGAATGTCTAAGGTCGAATGTCGAAAGTCCAAGGTCGAAGGTCCAAGGTCTGAATGTCCAAAGTCACCTTGACCTTAGACTTTAGACCTTCAGACCTTCGACAACCAAAACGACCTTCGACCTTCAGACCTTTGACCTTCGACTAGTATTATGACCTTACAAAAAGTAAAACTACTTTTGTCACTATTTGTTAGCATCTAAAACAGAATTCAATGCCAACAATAACCAAATTCGAAGACCTGGAGGTCTGGCAACTTGCCCGTGACATTGTCAACGAAGTATATACGTTGACCAACAGTCAAGACTTTAGTCAGGATTACGCACTGAACGATCAAATTCGGCGGTCAGCCATTGGCATTATGTCGAATATTGCCGAAGGCTTTGAATCCGGCTCTGACAAGCAGTTTGCCCGTTATTTGAAAATTGCCAAAGGATCAGCCGGTGAATGCCGGGCCCAATGTTATATAGCACTGGACCAGGATTATATAAGCAAATCAGAATTTAATAATTGCAAAGATAAGCTGACTAAGTGCTCCGGAAAGTTATCACGATTAATCAGCTATTTAAATGGCAGCACAAACCAGGTTAATGAACTCGAAATTATTTATGATACATAATAAGGATGTCAAAAGTCGAAAGTCCAAGGTCGAATGTCGAATGTCCAAAGTCCCTTGACCTTCGACCTTCAGACCTTCGACAACCATATGACCTTAGACTTTCGACCTTCAGACTTTAGACACTAAAAAATGCCCTTTACCTTCGAACAACTCAAAATCCCCGACCTAATCCTCGTAACCCCAAAACGATTCACCGACGAGCGGGGAGCGTTCATGGAAACATACAAGGAATCGGCCTTTAAAGAATATGGCATCGATTACGATTTCGTGCAGGACAACCACTCCGTTTCCAGGAAAGGCGTACTCCGCGGCCTCCACTACCAGCGGCCGCCCAGGGCGCAGGGCAAGCTGGTGCGCGCGGTGCAGGGCCGGATATTTGACGTGGCGGTGGATATTCGCGAGGATTCTGAATCGTTCGGGGAATGGGTTGGCATGGAGCTGAGCGACCAAAACCGGCGGATGCTCTTTATCCCGCCCGGCTTTGCCCACGGGTTTTGCGTGTTGAGCGAGCAGGCGGTGGTGCATTATAAGACAACGGCAGAGTATGCTCCTGAGTGTGAAGGGGGTATTCGGTGGGATGATGAGGAGTTAGATATTGATTGGCCTAATAAAGAAATCCTAATTCTATCTAAAAAAGATAATAACTTAAGACCATTTAACGGGATTTCTTTGTAATCATATAAATTTACTTACAGGTTTGAATATCATATGATATAATTAATTATGATCAAAAAATTAGATTGGGATAGTAATTTCTTTGGTTATAATATTGGAAGATTAGATTTATATAGATCAGTATTTCAACCCTCTGATATATATAACTTGGATTCTTTTGATTTAATATATTTATATGCTCATGAAGAAGTTGAGAATAAGGAAGAGCTACCAAAACCTTTTACTAAAATAATATTTAGCAAGAAACTTGAAGAATTTTATTCAAGTCCTAGTTTAAAACATGAAAATATATATAATATTAATAACAAAAATATAAATAATAAAGAAAAACAAAAGCTAATAAATTTAAGTTATCAGAGTGGAATTTATTCACGGTTTAAATTAGATGAAAAATTTAGTGATAATGAATTTGAAAAGTTATATCAAAAATGGATTGAAAATAGTTTAAGCAAAAAAATTGCAGATAGGGTTTTTGTTTGCAAAAAAGAAAATGAAATAGTTGGCTTTGTAACTTTAAGACTAAGAAATAAAAAATCCGTTATAGGATTAATTGCTGTAGATGAAAAATATAGGGGCGTGGGAATTGGCAGTAAATTATTAGACACCGCTAAAATTTTTGCAGAAAAAGAAAAATGTAAATACTTGGAAGTAGCAACCCAACTTCAAAATAAGCCAGCATGTAATTTTTATTTAAATAACGGATTCTTTAAAAAGGAAGTAATACATATATATCACTTATGGAATCAATGAATATTCCTTTTAACAAGCCATTTCTTACAGGTAAAGAACTCAACTTTATCGAAGATGCTGTAGAAAGTGGTCATATCTCTGGAAATGGAAAATACACTAATAAGTGCCAGCAGTTTTTTCAAAGAGAATTTGGATTTGATGATTGTTTATTGACAACATCCTGTACAGATGCTCTTGAAATGGCAGCAATATTATTGGATATCGAGCCTGGAGATGAAGTGATTATGCCCTCCTATACATTTGTTTCTACAGCTAATGCCTTTGTTTTACGCGGAGCAAAAATACGATTTGTTGATTCACGTAAAGATCATCCTGGTATGGATGAGTCAAAAATTGAGGACTTAATAAACGAAAATACGAAAGCCATTGTAGTGGTCCATTATGCAGGGATAGCTTGTGATATGGGAAAGATTATGGCAATAGCTAATAAACAAAATTTATATGTAATTGAAGATGCTGCTCAAGCAATTGACAGTTATTATATCACTGATGATACTCAGAGTCAATTAGGAGGAATTGGTCATTTAGGAACATTTTCTTTCCATGAAACGAAAAACGTGATTTCTGGTGAAGGAGGGATGTTGACAATAAATGACGATAAATTTACAGAACGAGCTGAAATTATCTGGGAAAAAGGTACCAACCGTTCTGCGTTTTTTCGGGGAGAAGTAGATAAATATGGCTGGGTGGATATAGGATCTTCTTTTCTTCCCTCTGAATTGAATGCAGCTTTTTTATATGCCCAGTTAAAAAACATGGTAGAGATTCAGAAAAAACGCCTTAGAATTTGGAATCGATATCATGAAGGGTTGCAAGAAGCTTGTAAAAAGCTAAATATTAATCAGCCAACCATTCCCAATTATGCAACTAACAATGGTCACATGTATTATCTAGTTTGTGAAAGCGAAAAACAGAGAAATGCATTTATTACCTTTTTAAAGGAACGGGATATACAAAGTGTTTTTCATTATCAGTCACTACACAAATCAAAATTTTACCGCAAAAAGCATGACGGTCGATTGCTACCGAAGACAGAATGGTATTCAAACTGCCTTGTTAGGTTGCCTTTCTATTATGAGTTAACTAAAGAAGAACAAGAATTTATCATTAGTACAATTCATGAGTTTGCAGAACAATTCAAAGCCGATAGTGCATATAGCCACGGATGAAAAGTTTATTGATACAGCCCATAATATTTATGAGAAGGCTTTTCCTGGGAAAAATAAATTTCTGATTATAAAACGCTATAAAAATCAGGAAATAGAACATTTATCGGACTATAAAAATTATCATTTTATTTTTATAAGAAATATTGATGAAAGGATAAGTAGTACATTAAGTAAGGCTGACGTTATTGTATTTCATGGAATTAGTACTAGTATGCTTTCATTAATAAAGATAATACCAGAAAATACCATAAAGATATGGAATGTATTTGGTTTTGAAGTATATAGAAATCCCTATTTGTGTGGCAAGGAGTTGTATGGGAAAAAAACATATGAAAAATTTGTTTATAGCTATAAAAAAGAAATGAAAAAGAAAATAAAGCCTTTCTATTACAAATTATTTAAGCATCAAAAAGAACCTTATTTACAACTCATAGAAGTGATGAAAGGTATGCATTACATGGGAATACTGTATAAGGAAGAATTTGAGTTTTTCAAGGATAAGATTGGCTTAAGAGATATAAAGCAAATAAGATTTACTTATTTCCCTATTGAAAATGTGCTTGATATACAGTCCGGTGTTGTAAATGGAAATAATATATTAGTGGGGAATTCGGCTTCTTATTCTAATAATCATTTGGAAGCTTTTGAACAATTGAAAAAAAATAAAGTTGAAGATAAAAAAATTATCTGTCCTCTTAGTTATGGAGATGAGGCCTACGCAGAAAAAATTATCAAAAAGGGAAAAGATCTCTTCGGATCTAATTTTAAACCGCTAAAGAAGTTTTTGCCAATTAGGGAATACCAAAAAATATTAAAGAGTTGTGGGCTTGTATTAATGAACCATTATCGTCAACAAGCAGTCGGAAATGTTTTAAATGCAATTCATTTAGGATCAAAAGTTTATCTTAACAAGAAAAACACATTATATCATTATTTAAACCGTATCGGATGTGATATCTATTCTATAGAGAATGACTTTAACGCTTCAAATAAAGACAAATTTAATTTGTTAGAGAAGAAAAAAGTAATGAAGAATAGAAAAATAATTGAAGATGAGCTATCCTTGGGAAAAATTTGTGAGGAACTAGTTCACAAAATTAGTCCACTATTAAATTAATCCTGGATGTCATTAAGAGACAAAAGTATTTCGGGAGTAAAGTGGACAACTGTTTCAACTATTGTTGTTGCTTTAGCTAGTCTTTTAAAAGTTTCTGTTCTAGCACGTTTCTTATCAGCTGGTGCTTTTGGATTGATGGCCCTCGTCAATTTTGTATTAGGCTTCATGAAATTATTCATGGATGCTGGATTAACTACAGCAATATTACATAAGCAAGATATAACATTAAAAGAGTATGCTAGTTTATATTGGATTAATGTATTAATAAGTCTCGCTTTATTTATTGCAGTAACTTTATCAAGCAGTTTAATTGCTGGTTTTTACGAAGAGCCAGAGCTTTCTACTTTGATTCCATTGATGTCATTAAGTATAGTCTTTGCTGCTCTGGGTAATCAATTCAAAACGATTGAGCAAAAACAATTGAATTTTCGTTATTTGGCATTTGTAGATATTTCTGCTGCATTAGTTAGTTTAGTATTGGGCATAATTTTAGCTATTAAAGGATTTGGAGTCTACTCTTTAGTTTATGCTGGGTTAGCAAAATTTGCTGTTTCGTATATTGTTTATTTTGTAAAAGGGTTTAATGATCATGGAATGATATTTTACTTCAGTTACAATAAAGCAAGGCCTTTTCTTGGAATAGGTATATATCAAGTTGGTGGACAGATAGTTAACTATTTCAATAAAAATTTAGAGGTCTTACTTATAGGTAAATTTTTGGGATCAGATGCTTTAGGAGCTTATGATCTTGCGAAGCAATTGGTCAAAAGACCAAAATCAATCTTGAATCCAGTGATAACTAAAGTAGCTAGTCCAGTCCTTTCATTTGTACAGAATGATAAGGTTCAATTAAAAAATAAATTCCTCAAATTTTTAAATTTTGTATCTACAGCAAATTTTACCGTTTATATATTAATCGCGTTATTTGCTTATCCAATAGTTTATTTTGTTTACGGCCCAGATTTTCTGAATATAGTTTTTGTAGTTCAGGTTTTGTGTTTATACATGTATTTACGATCGATCGGTAATCCTATAGGTAGCTTAGTAGTTGCTACAGGAAGAACAGATGTCGAATTTTATTGGAATTTATTTGTTTTATCTATAGTTCCCATTCCTATTTTTATTGGTGCTCAATTTTCAATTGAAGTAGTTGCAATTAGTTTAACCTTTCTTATGGTGTTACTTTCAATTTTAAGTTGGAAATATTTAGTTAATAAATTGTCTAATGCATCTTTTAAAGAATATATATTAAGTTTACGTCCAAGATGGCAACGTATTTATAAAATAGTCTTATCAGAAATCTCCAAGTAAAATCATTTATCCTTTTAATGATAAGTGATTTTTTTAGGATATTGTATATGAAAAAAAAAATTTCAATAGTTCTTCCTAACCTGTGCAGTGGCGGCGTAGAGCGCATGCGTATTCATCTTGCTGATTATTTCATAAGAAAAAGCTATGAAGCCCAATTCGTACTATTCCAAGAAAAAGGTGAACTGTTAAGCCTGGTTCCCGATGAGGCAGAGGTCATAAACCTGAATGCAAAAAAACTCCGGGATGGCTTAATACCACTCCGTAATTATATAACAAGCGAGAAACCAGATGCCTTGTTGGCTGCAATGTGGCCGGTGTCAATCATCGCGATTTGGGCAGCGAAATATTTAAAGCACAAACCCCGAGTGGTTATCAGCGAACATAACCAGATAACCAGTACCCCTATGTACAGAAAAGGAAAAAAAGGGTTAAATAAATGGCTCATTCCATTCAGCATGCGGCTTTCCTATCCACATGGGGATAGCGTAATAGGGGTATCCAAAGGGGTTGTTAGCGATTTAAGGAATCTTAGTAATCAACCTTTGGAACATGCAACAGTGATTTATAACCCGGCTGCACCCGCTACTGAAAAAGTGGATGCAATAGAGGCAAACAATGAGTTTTGGCGATCCCAAACATCAAAAAGAATAATTGGCATAGGTTCATTAAAAAAACAAAAAGACTTTCCTTCTTTGATACAGTCCTTTGGAAAAGTCCAAAAAGAGATCGGTGCAGAGCTTCTCATTCTGGGAGAAGGGGATGAACGCCCGAGGCTGGAGCGGATGATCCAGGAGCGAAACCTGGAGGATTCGGTCCACCTGCCCGGGTTTGTTGAAGAGCCATTGCAATATCTGAAGAGTGCCGACCTGTTTGTGCTTTCCTCCGCCTGGGAGGGGTTCGGTAACGTCATTGTAGAGGCCTTGGCCTGTGGGGTACCGGTGGTCAGCACCAATTGCAAGTCGGGACCGGCAGAAATCCTGGAAGATGGGAAGTATGGCAGGTTGGTTCCGGTGGGTAACCCAGATGCTATAGCTCATGCCATATTAGAAGAGTTGGAAAAAGAGCATGACCCTGAATTTTTAAAAAAAAGAGCGCAGGATTTTTCGGTGGAGAAAATTGCCGACCAATATTTGGAGCTGCTTTTCCCAGGAGATAACAGCTAATGAGAATTTTACTTATACTTGATTCCCTTTTAAGAAATAAATGTAATTTTTCAGCCTGACATTGTTGTTCCCACTTTATGGCGAAAAAAAATATTTTGTATTTATCCTACACCGGCTTACTGGAGCCGCTCGGCCAATCCCAGGTGTTAAACTACCTGCAGCGACTGTCAAATAACCATACCATTTACCTGATAACTTTTGAGAAACCGGGGGATCTTCAGGATGGGGAGGAACTTGAACGACTTAGAGATCAATGCAGGGAATATCATATCAACTGGATTCCATTAACCTATCATAAAAACCCGCGCCTGCTGGCCACAATTTATGATATGGCACGTTTTGTTTTGAAAGCATATGGTGTAATTAAGAAAGAACATATCAATGTTATCCACTGCCGCGGATACATCCCCACTTTCATTGGATTATGCCTGAAGAAGTTGAGCAAAGTGCCATTTATCTTTGATATGCGGGCGTTCTGGCCAGATGAGATGGTAACAGCGGGACGATTGAAGGAGGATTCCTTGTTGTACAAAATGTTGAAGAAATTGGAGGCGAAGTGTTTGAAAGAGGCCGATCATGTGGTAACCCTGACCAAAGCTGCTGAAGAATTTTTAACTGGGAAGTACAGTTCGGAAGGTATGGCGGATAAAATAACAACAATACCGACCTGCGTGAACCTGGACCTGTTTTCAATGAATGGACAAGGGCAGCAAAAGGAACAGAAAAGTGAAATGGTTTTGGGATCGGTGGGCACGGTCAGTGGCTGGTTTAAAATTGACTGGTTATTTAGCTTTTATAAAGCGTTGAAACAGCGGATTCCCACTATATCCTTACAGTTCGTTTCCCGCGATTCCGCGGATTTTATAAAAAGTGAAGCGGAAGAAAACGGGGTACATCCTTCTGAGTTAAAAATTGGCAGTTGCACCTACCAGCAGGTACCCGGGAAAATGCGGAATATGACGGTCGGGGCGTTTTTTTTTGAACCGGGATTTTCCAAACTGGGCTCTGCTCCAACCCGCATGGGGGAATTCCTGGCCTGCGGCGTGCCGTGTGTGGCCAATTCAGGAGTGGGGGATGTGGCCCATATTATCAATAAATATAAGGTAGGTGTTGTTATCGACCGAACAGATGAAACAACACTGGGGGAGGCTGTTCATGAGCTAAGTAAACTGATCGAGGATCCGGAGTTGGCTAAAAGATGCCGGTATGCTGCCGAAGATTGGTTTTCGGTAGAAAAGGGAGTGCAAAAATATGACCAGATATATCAAGGATTATCCAGGAATTAGATAGAATGAGTACAAATGACAATAATGAAATGTCTAAGAACATTGTATTTATCTCTGAAGGGATTAATGCGCCGTCGTCGAGATTTAGGGTTGACCCTATAGCAGAACGATTGTCAAAAAAGGGATGGAACTGTCAACGCTTATATCGTTATGGCAGGATAGATGCTCAGATAAAGAATAAATACCTCCAAAAAGGGTATAGGGCGTGTGCACGTATTATTACGGCTTGCCAGACTGCCCTTATTACAAATGCCGATCTCGTTTTTGTACAGCGGTTGTCGTGGCCCTGGTCATCATTGCCGGAGCAGTTGATTGCCAAAAGAGGCATACCGGTGGTTTTTGATTTTGATGATGCCATATTTTTGAATGGTAGAAGAGAAAAATCTCCGGCCCGTCAACAGGCCCTCCAGGATATATACCAGGCAAGCAGCTTAACCATTGCGGGGAATGAATGGTTGGCGAAAAATTCAACACCGTTTACTCGAACCGAAGTAATCCCAACCTGTATTGATGTAGAAAAATATTCGCCCGCCGTAAAGAAAAAACATAAAAACGATCCTGTGATCGGTTGGATGGGGACCAGCTCTAACTATGTTGAATTGCAGTTGGTGGTTGATGCTATTAAGAAGCTCAGAAAAAACGGGCATCAATTTACGTTTCGTATTGTATCTGACCTAAAGAACGATGATTTGATTAGGGAGCTTGATGCAGAGTTTGAATACTGGTCTGATGAGAAAGAGTTGGAGCAGCTTCAATCTTTTGATATCGGCCTGATGCCTCTTCGTGATATCGATTGGACGAAAGGGAAATGTTCATTTAAAATCATTCAATATATGGCGGTTGGTGTACCGGCTGTAGCTTCTGATGTAGGCTTTAATAAAGAAGTTGTTACCGATCAGCAGGACGGTTTGTTAGTTTCAGGCAGCCGGCAATGGTATGAGGCTCTTTCTACATTGTTAACTTCAGCTGATCTGCGAGAAAAGGTGGGTGATAATGCTCGAAATACTGCTGTTCAACGATTTTCGGTATCCAATGCAGCGGAAAAGTATGATCATTTATTTAGAGAGTTGGTGTAGTAGTGAATAGCATTACCATAGGTATATTAATTGGTCCCGAGGGGTTGCGCAAGTGGCAGGTGGAGTGTTTACAGGTAATTCGTGAGCTTCCGAATATCGAAGTTTGTTGCTTGGTCCAAAAAAGGGAGAACCAATTAGATAAGCAGAAGCTAACTAACCAAAAAGTTTCGTTCTTAAGCCGAATCAAGCGATCAATAGTTGCACCCAAGGAAATGCATGTGGAGGAACCTCCGGAATGGCTTTTTGAAATACCATATCACGGCGTATCTGTTGAAAAAAAAGGATATAAGGAATTTTTCCCACAGGAGGATATCCAATGGATACAGTCAAAGAAACCAGATCTTCTTCTTCGTTTCGGTTTTGGGATTTTGGCCGGACGGATATTAAATATAACGGCTCATGGTGTTTGGTCTTTTCATCATGGTGATCTGGAAAAGTACAGGGGAAGACCTCCTGTTTTTTGGGAGATGCTTAATCAAGAAAATAGAGTGGGTATTACGCTTCAGCGCCTCGAAGAAAAACTGGATGCTGGAAATATAATTGAACAAGGATTTGTTCCGGTTGCCAGGGGATCGTTTAAAAAAACGTTAAGCCTGTGTTATCGCCAAAGTGTATTGCTGTTAAAAAAAGCTCTTATTGCGTTAGAACATGATAACTTATGTTATGATAAACCTGGAAATTTGGGGCAGGTTTATAAAAATCCCAATATCAGGCAATTAATGATACTTGTTATTCTTTTGCTAAAAGCTAAGATTGCATGGTTTTTAGAAAAAGCATTTTGGAGCTATGATTGGAAAGTTGGTCTTTTAAATATAAAAGCTATTACACTTGAAAAGGAGAATGCAATAGAACCTGAATGGCTTCGTGGTCCTGAAAAAGGGTTCTTTGCGGATCCTTCTTTTTCTCCTTTGGATGACAATTTTATTTTTGTTGAAGAGTGGTTGCAGAATGAAGCCAAAGGAAAAATTACGAAAGTTAATTTAGACAATAATGAATTTTCTGTAATCCTGAAGGAGGATTTCCACTTGTCTTTTCCAAAGGTTTATAACGTGGATGACAGCTACTGGCTGGTGCCTGAAATGAAGGAGAATAATAAACAGGGTGGATATCGTTTAGAAGCTGATAATACGGTAGCCGAGAAAAACTACAAGACAATAAAAGGTGTATCGGGTGTTGATCCCATATTTTATAAACACAATGAAAAATGGTGGGCATTTGTATCTCCGGCTGATGAAAGCAGTTGTTATCATTTAAATTTATATCATGCTGATTCTTTTTGGGGGCCTTACACCTCCCATTCGTTGAACCCTGTAGTTATAGATTCATACGGAGGGCGAATGGCAGGCCCTATTTATGAAAAAAAAGGAATTATGTATAGATTTGGTCAGCGTTTTGGAAAGCGTTATGGCGAAGGGATTGATATCTTTGAAATTGAAGAATTATCGAAGCAGGGGTACCAGGAAAAGCGTCTCGGGTCTATTGTTTATTCGGGCGCAAAGAAAGGCAAAGGAATACATTCTATAGAATTTGGCGATGGCATTAGTTTAGTTGACGGCTATACTTTGAAGTTTAGCTGGCGTGCAGGTATTGATCGAATATTGAATTACTTTCGGCGATACTCCAATTCGTGAGCACAACGTAACGCCAATACATAAATGCGTTAAAAATGTTTTTTATGACTGTTAATAGTTTACAGTAATATGTGGGGAATTGTATTTCTACTTATTGGAATTTTAGGATTTCTAATCTACTGGCTGGGTAATAGGAAGCTGGGCCGGTTGCTGTTTGTGGCTTATATAGCCCGGGCCGCGGCCGCGCTGATCCACCAGTACGTTTTTATACTCCCCGCGGGCTGCTGTGATGCATTTAGGTTTGAAGCCAATGCCTGGCAATGGTCGCAGTACAGCGGCGATGTTTTTTTAGAGTTGTTTAACCCGTCCAGCTCTTATGTGATCAGCTGGCTGGGAGCTCTGCTTTATTCGGTATTCGGCCGCGATATGCTGCTGCTACAGATGTTCAATGTATTCCTGGGTACCATTACCGTCTATGTGGTGTACAAAATTGCCGATGAATTCCTGGAACAAAGATACGCCTATATAGCCGCCTGGCTTTTTGCGCTGCATCCTACGGTCATAGAACATTCGGCCGTATTTCTTCGCGAAGTCCAGGTTATTCTGTTTTTGAGCCTGGGTATTCTCTATTTCGTCAAGTGGCTCAAAACGAACCGCTCCCTGTTTGTGGTAAATTCGTTCCTTTTTACCATCCTTAGTTCCTTTTTCCACGGGGGGATGGTCTTCGGCATCTTGGTCATGGCCATTGTTGTGGGCGGGGTTATTCTGAGCAGGTACCTGCGGGCGTTAGAAACGACCAGGGTAAAGAAAGGTACGTTTTTAACAACTGCTGTTGTTACGGTTGGTATTGTGGTATTAAGTATGCAGGGACTGCCTGAGCTTTCTACGGTCGGTGATCTCTCCCGCTTACTGGCGGCAGAACAAGCTGCAGACGCGGCCGGTACTGCTGTGGAAAACCGGGCGCATGGCGGGGCCGCCTATTTAACGGGGATGGCACCAGGCAACCCGTTGGATATTATTTGGCAGGCACCCATTCGAGTAGTCTATTTTCTGTTTTCGCCTTTCCCGTGGGATATAAGTTCTATTACGCATCTAAAGGGGTTTATTGATTCTGGTTTCCTAATATATATAAGCTATATCATGTGGAAGTACCGCAGGGAACTATGGGCTAATGACATTTTCCGCTATCTCTTTTATATACTGTTGTTATATGTCTTTGTATTTAGTTACGGGACGTCCAATTTTGGTTCTGCCATTCGTCATAAATCCAAGTTTATGCCTATTATCGTCATGTTCTATGGGTTAAAACAGTATCACTGGCGGAAGGAATAGTGTCTATTCGTTAATATTGATTAATTTTTTTACAGTGAAATGAAACTTCTCTTCGTCGTTAACGATTATTCCTTTTTTGTAACCCACCGCCTTCCCATAGCAAACACCTGTATTGACAGGGGGTGGGATGTACATGTCGCCACCCCTCAAATGGATGAGGCGGCCGAACAGGCCCGCCGTGAAGGCTTGACCTGGCACGGGCTGGCGATGGATCCCGGGTCCCTGAATCCCGTTACCGACCTGCGTTCGGTATGGGACCTTGCCAGGCTGTACAAAACGGTTGGGCCCGACCTGGTGCACCATGTCACCGTCAAGGCGGTGCTGCACGGCAGCATGGCGGCGCGGATGGCCGGGGTGCCGGCGGTGGTGAACGCCCTTTCGGGGCTCGGCTATCTCTATATCAACCACAACCTCAGGAACAGGGTGATTCGCCCCGTGGTGAATACCCTCTTTCGCCTGGGGTTTAATCATCCCAACAGCCGGCTCATCTTGCAGAACGAGGATGACAGGCAGATGGTGCTCGATTACAAACTGTTGGACCGGGAGGCGATTACGATCATCCGGGGTTCCGGGGTCAATACCCAAAAATTTGATTATCTCCCGGAAACGAATGACGATGTTACCGTGGTGCTGCCGGCCCGCATGCTGTGGGACAAGGGGGTCGGGGAGTTCGTGGCGGCGGCCCAGAAGCTGAACCGGGAGGGGATCGATGCGACGTTTCACCTGCTGGGAGACACGGACCCCAAAAACCCGAAGTCGATCCCGAGGGAACGGCTCAGGGAGTGGGACAGCGAGGAGGGACTGTTTTATGAAGGCTACCAGGAGGATATGGTAACGGCGCTGGAGGAGTCCAGCATCGTGTGCCTGCCCTCGTACCGCGAGGGTCTGCCCAAGGCCCTGCTTGAGGCGGCGTCGGTGGGGCGCCCGATTGTCACTACCGATGCGCCGGGGTGCCGTGAAGTGGTGGATGACGGGGAGAACGGCTACCTGGTGCCGGTCAAAGATTCTAATATGCTTGCCGAGAGGATAAAAACGCTGGTCAACGACCCCGGCCTCCGGAAAAGATTCGGCGAAAAGGGCCGGCAAAAAGTGGAGGAGAGCCTCTCCGTTGATCACGTGGTGGACAAAACGCTGGCCCTCTACCAGGCATTGCTCGAATCAGCAGAAACAGGTTCAGCGACCGCAAAAGAACCCGCCGCCGAATAAAGCCCCCTCCCGGGCAGAATAGCATCATGGGCCACTTTGAGCAGTCGTACGATTAGAATTACGATTTTCCCATTCGAAATCCTTAATCCCTAATCCCACACTCCACTACAGGCGTGGAGGGATAGAGAACAATGCCCTTTCTAAAACCCCCGGGTTTCCGAACAACGCCTTCCTCCCAAACCTGCGAGGTTTCTTTCCTGGAAAGGCAGTGGCCTTGAGAGGGGTCGTCCCTTCCGGAGTAACAAACCTCGCAGGTTTCGAACCATGCTTTGGTTGGAGAAGAGGGAGTTAGCTTGCTTAACGAAGTTTCAACGTAGTTGAGGGAGATTGAATAAATAGGAATTTAAAACTGTTAACTATATAATCACTTAAATTGAAAATGAAAATAATTCACGTTGCAAGCGCCCGCCAAAAACATCTTGATAAATAATCAGGGTAGATTTTTGTTATATTTATAAACAGAAAGATATTATTTAAAGCACAGGAAATGTGATTATGAGTAGGAAAAAAGAAATAACGACCGATGAACTTAATAAGGCGTTGTGGCATATATCGCGCGAGGCTCGCAGAAAGAACAGGGCCCTGGGATTAGACACGTTGTATGAAAAGGATGGTTATCTGGTTAAATTAGATGCTTCCGGTGAAGAACACAGGATCAAAAAGCTTGAGAAAAAGAAACAATCCTCCCCGCCTCGAATAGTGATCTTTGATTAATGCCCGTACCACGAGTTAGAATGTTTGCCGGACCGAATGGATCCGGAAAGACCGAACTCATCCAAAGGTTGGATAACACCGGAATACCACTGGGACCGGTGTTGAATGCAGATAAGCTGTTGAACCAGCTTGAAAATGCTGGATATCTGGATCTGAGAGAGTATAAGCTGACCGGTGTACTTCAGGAAAATTGGACGGAAGCTTTAGAGAAGGTTGGGGAATTACAAACCCGTATTGAGAAGGCGGGGAATGTTCCTCATGTACGGCTCAAAGAAGATATGCTTATTTGTGAAAATAATGACTTGGATGCCTATACGGCTGCTCTTATTACTGATTTTCTACGATACAGGATGCTCGATGAGCAAATAAGTTTTAGTTTTGAGACAGTAATGTCGCATCCCGGTAAAATTGACTTCCTGGAGTTTGCTAACCCGGAATATTCACCAAGAAATTTGGTTGTGCACAAGGCGTCCCGACAATGGCGCAGGAGGCGTACCGAGGTACGTTGACGAGCCATTTTCGGGAGACAACGAAGTGCACGACCCAATTTCGCAGCCCGTTGCAACTACACCCAAATTTGAGCTATAGATAATTTTTTGTATCTGAAATAAAATCGATTACTAAACCTTCATTTTCTATTATTTCGTGAATAATCCGGGCTAAGTCGAAGGGATACAAGACATATCTTTATTTTATTGCAACGGATGATCCCATGATCAATATAAGCAGGGTGAAAAACAGGGTCGAGAAGGGTGGGCATCCGGTTCCTGAACAGAAGATTATTGAAAGATATGAACGGAGTTTGTCACTTCTATATAGTGCCCTCAAGACAACAGACCGGGCATACATACTGGATAATTCCAAGAGACGAAGTTCCGTACTGTTTGAAAAGAAGAATGATGGCAAAGGGTATCTGCAGGTTGAAAATTATCCCCGCTGGTTTGAGAAAGCCGTACTGGAAAAGTTAAATTGATTTTGGAACTCTTGGAATAAGATCTAGCTCAGTATGCAATAAAGGCACTGTTAAAATCCCTTCCCGAAAGCGGTCGGGACAGGCTTTGGTTGGAGAAGAGGGATTTAGCTTGCTTAACGAAGTCTTCATTCCTCATTCCTCATTCTTCATTGAACATCCCCCTGCACCTCCTTCGAACATCATTTACCGCTTTTCCATCATAACTGCCACAAGGGGGAAAGCCCCGGGTTCTCCGTTTCTGCCCCTTCGAAATTCATCATTCTTCATTCATAATTCCCATTCTCCGGCGGCGAATTTTTTGGTATTCTTCGATGAAAAAATGAACAAGGAAAGATGATTAAGAAGCCTGAATGTGAAATAGGAGACTGTTTTCCCCAACCGAGGTGTCCCTTTTGGCTTGACCCAAAAGGAACCAAAAACTCAAGGCAGAGAATGGGCCAAACGCTGCCGCCTGTGCAGGCGTGGATGTTGATGGTCCGTCACGCTGGTTGCCTTCTATCGAAGTTCTCACCGGTGCAACATCCACAAACGCCTGCTTCGGCCT
>NZ_JBINJE010000048.1:0-19447 GCF_043951955.1 Halalkalibaculum sp. DA384
GTTGTTCTATTGGAACTTCATTTGTGGCTCCTGCTTATCAACGTTGGGAGACGTTGCTGGCACCTGTAGCAGGGATTTTCTGGACTTTGGGCGCTCGCGTAGAAAAGGGTCTTATCCTCTCCGGCATGGCGATTTCTGAGCCGCCCCGGGCAAACGCAGCGAAGGCGTTAAGAAAGAAACTTTGCAGCAGGTTACGGGAAAGCCCATAGATACGGAAAACCTGTAGTTGTGGAAAATACTACCAACGGGAACATCTGGGTTTCTTTTAGCCACAGCGAAGTGCAGCCAGGCGAAGAAATCCCCGCCGGTGACTTTTTGGGTTCGTTTTTGTTCACACAAAAAGGAACACCTCTGTCTTTAGAAAAGAGCTATTGTGACTTTTTGAGGTTGCCCTAGTTAACTCCTCGGTGGGGATCTTGGTCTGTCCGCTGTTCAGATGAATCGCCCCCCTCTTCAAACAGAAATTCTTCCGGTCGGGCATGGTGGAACAATCCAGGCTAAGGCTTCCCCGAATCAACGCCGCGTAATCCTGATTTGTTAAAAGGATTACAGAAAAAAAGGTAAGACAAATCCAGGGGATGGTCCCTTTTTTTAACATAAAGCCTGAGCGTAATCAAGCGAAGTGAAATGAAGTCGAAGGATCGCCCTAAACATGGTTACTACTGCTTGGGTGTTAATCCCTCTACCCATAAGCAGCCTGCATAAGGAGATCCTTCGACTCCAGGCCGCAAATGCACGGTCTTCCGGTCAGAATGACGCGGCGTTGTTCATTATTTCTAAATTCTTAATTGAAAATTTCTAAAAAGCAGGGAGTGGGAAAAAATCAGTATTACATCACAAAGATAAGATTTTCTTGCTGCGGGAGACTGTAGAACTATTGAAAATCTGGAATGGCAATGAAAGAGAAAAAGGAAGCTGGATTGATACCAGCTCCCTTCAACACTTCGAAAAAGCCAACGTAAACAGTTACCACTAATAAAAGCGGTTCTGTGTAAAAAAGCTAAAAATGTTAAAAAAATTTAATGAACCTCAGTTGACTTCCAGTAACTCGACCTCAAAAACGAGAGTCTGCCCCGGTTTGATGGGACCGCCCGGGCGTGGGTTGTCGCCGTATGCCAGGTCGGCAGGCAGCCAGAACTTGTATTTGGCCCCTTCCTGCATCAGCTGAACCCCTTCAGTCCAGCCCTCAATAACGCGGTTGAGCGGAAAGGTAGCCGGATCGCCGCCGATGGAGCTGTCAAATTCGGTACCATCCAGCAGGGTTCCCCGGTAATGCACCGTAACGGTATCTGTCGCATTCGGGGAGGCTCCGGATCCCTCTTCAAGCACCTTGTACTGCAGGCCGCTTTCCGTTACTTCTACCCCTTCCTCATTTCTGTTTTGAGCCAGGAACTCTTCGCCTTTTTTGCGATATGTGGCGGCTTCTTCACGCTGCTTATTCATTGTTTCCTGCTGTTTTTGCATCTGGTAGGACTGAATAATTCCACGCATCTCTGATTCGGAAATAGGGGCGTTAGCACTGTCATCAAGTCCTGCCTGTATTCCTGCAACCAGCTTGTCGATGTCAATATCCGTCATATTTTGCTGGCTCAGGACCATGCCGTTTTGGTATCCCAGGCTGTAGCTCACACTGTCGATGTTATTCTCAAGGGTGGTATCGCCGGATCCAATGGAGGAATCGGAGTTGCAGCCCACAAAAAGGACAAAGATCCCACTTATAAAAAATAGCATTAATCGTTGTTGAAACATGATATAAGAATGTCGTTGAATTATAAATTATTGATCCAATTGAGTGAAAGAAGGTATCTATTTTTGAGGCCTAACAAAAATAGAAATCTATTTGAATACCAGCTTTAACGAAATGAGATCAAATTTATTGACAACGTTCATGGTAATACGGGATTTGAGCCTTGTTGTCCGTGTATACTTGAGGAAACGGAACGAAGAACCTGGAATAGTGTTTCTTGTAACCACACAAAGGAATCTGAATATAAATCAATGAAGTAATGCCTGAAGGTCCGGAAATATGGAGAACGGCCACTCGTCTCTCAGAGGTGCTGGCTGAACGCAGTGTTAAAGAGGTGTATTTCGCTTTTGATCACCTGAAAAAGTATGAAGAAAGATTGCAGAACAGGTATGTGGAGGGGATTGAAGCACGGGGAAAAGCGATTTTGACACGGTTCGAGGATGGATTAAATATTTATTCGCACAATCAGCTGTACGGGAAGTGGAAAATAGTTAAAAGGGGAGAAATCCCGGATACGAACCGATCGCTCAGGCTGTCGTTAACCAATGGCGAACATTCTGCCCTTTTATATTCTGCATCAGAAATAGAGGTGCTCAGAGACGATAAACTGGCTGATCACGATTATCTTAAAAAGCTGGGACCAGATGTATTGCATCCCGATACCGACCGGCAAAGAGTACTCTCCCGCTACCAGGATGATGCTTTTCAGAACAGGAAAGTGGCCACTTTGCTGCTGGATCAATCTTTCCTCAGCGGACTTGGAAACTACCTGCGGGCCGAAGTGATGTTCGTATCCGGCGTGCATCCGGACCTGAAGCTGAGAGACTGCACTGACCAGCAGAAAAGGCAGATGGCCGAGGCTTCTGTTGAGCTTGCCCGCCGTTCGTACGAGACGAAGGGCGTCACCACGGATCCCCAAATCGTGCAGGCGTTGAAGCGGGAAGGGAAGAGCCGGTCTGATTACCGGCATTTTGTCTACAATCGGGAGGGAGAGCACTGTTACAGGTGCGGAACAAAAATTGAAGTTAACAAGACGGGGGGACGCAAGCTCTATTTTTGTCCACAGTGCCAGTCAAAAGACCAGACATAATTCTGAAGAAACCGATTTTCGGTTAAACCCAAACGGTCTGGGGCAAATACAGGAAAATTTTCAGGTACATGTTTCATGCGGTCTTACATGGGCCAGAAAATGGGGACCAGGATGATTACGAGTATCCACAGTGTTAGTTCAAGTGAAAATCCCACCTTGAAAAAATCGGTAAACCGATAATTACCCGGACCATATACCATGAGATTTGTCTGGTACCCGATCGGGGTAATCAGCGACATGGAGGCGACCAGGGTGACGGCAATGAACAACCCGCGCGCATCAACACCTTGAGACTCGGCAACTGACAACGCTATGGGAAACATCAGGGCCACCGCCCCGTTATTGGTGATAATTTCGGTAAGCAGACCGGTAGCAAGCACCACGCCCGCCAGTACGGCCCGCTGTCCATAAGCGCTGGTAAGATCCACCATCCACACTCCGATCAGCTCGGCCGTACCACTTACCTCCATCGCCTTGCCCAGTCCGATAGCCGAACCGATCACAATTAGTACGGTCCAGTCTACTGATTTTCGGGCTTCGCCGGCTTCAATAACGTTGAAGGTCAGTAACACCGCCACGCCCAGAATTCCGGCCAGTGCGATATCGATTATGCCAAGAGCCACCAAAAATACGATACCTACCAATACTGAAACGGAGACATACAGGTCTTTGCCGCCGGGACGGTGCTCTTTTATTTCATCAGTATCACCCGGGGCTTCACCGCCGGCTTCACTGGTCAGGAAAAAGTCCTCGATATCTTCATAAGCTCCTCTGAAACCGCGTCGGGTATCCAGCAGGAGTACATCGCCCGGGTGCAATATAAATTTGCCAAGCGGCTCCTCCACGCGCTTTCCTCTTCTGCGAACCCCGGTTACCGCTGCTCCGAACCGCTCCAGGAGTTTGGCTTCTTCAACGGTAGCCCCAACAAGGCGCGACCCCTCTTTTACCACGACCTGGTGCAGCTCCCGGTCTCTGTTCTCTTCTCTGTTTATTCCTCTTGGAGGCTGAATGGCCAGCCGCAACCCGGGGTGCCCGGAGAGATCGGGAGTTTTGGCGGCGATGCCGTCTTTGGCGGCATATAAAAGATGGTCGCCCTCGCGGATTTTTTCATCTTCAGGAACCGGCGCAATTTCCAGGTTTTCCCGGTTAATTCGGGAAAGGTAAAACCCTGGAAAACCTGCCAACCTGGCTTCTTTCACGGTTTTTCCCGCAACATCAGCTCCTTCGGTCACTTCCAGTTCCACAAGCAGGTTTCTTTTACGTTCCTCTTCGTAGCGGATGTCGCGGCGTGCCGGGGTCAGCACGGGAGAAACGAAGATGAGATACAGGAGCCCTACAACGGCACAGGGAACCCCGATCCAGGCTAGTTCAAAAAAAGAAAGGCCTGCAAATCCGTGGCTTTGCAGCAGTCCGTGGGTAATCAGGTTGGTACTGGTGCCGATGAGTGTACAGAGTCCACCTAAAATGGCTGCGTAGGACAGGGGAATAAGGAGTTTTGATACGACGATATTATTTTTCTGCGCCCAGCTTCGAATAGCCGGAATCCCCATCGCTACAACCGGGGTATTGTTTAAAAATGCGGAATACAAAGAAACGCTGGGGCAGAGTCGTATCAGAATTCGTTGAATGCTCTTGGTCTCTTCTCCCAGTATAAAGGTACTGGCACGATCCAGCGCACCACTTTCACGCATTGCCGCCGATACCACATATAAACTGCCCAGTGCCACCAATGTGGTGTTGGCAAACCCCTGGAAAGCCTGTTCCAGGCTGACGACCCCACCCAGCGTGAGAACGGCAAGCGCCGTTAACAAGATTGCATCAGGACTCCACAAGTCAACGGCTAACCCGGCAAAGGCTAACAATAAGACCCCTATAATAAACAGTTGCTCAAATCCCATGCTGAATAGACAGAGTTTTAGTTTAAACTGTTAATTTCCCATGATATTTACCGCATCCTAAATAAAACGAAACCATGAACCCAAGACAATAATCAATTATTAGTCTCAGGGAAGCAGGCGCAGCAGGTGATATTGCCACGATTCGGCTGAAGCCAAGCATAAGTTAGACGGAATATCGAGAACAGCAAAACAAACTCTATCACGATTTAGTTGCCGTTTTAACCGTCAGGCCGACCCGATCCATCCATCGCAAGAGAACCTGTACCCTGAAAGATCTTTCAACCTTCCTGAACCGGCTTGTCGTGGCAGGGCATGGAGCAGGACATAAATATTAATAGGTATTGCTAGTAATTAGCCCTACATTGCATTGTTAAATTTAATTACCCACCTGAAAAGTGAACTTTACTGAAACGACGCGTTAGTCCAACTCCTTTCACAAGATGAAACCGACAGGTACCCAAAAAACAATATATATGTCACAACAAGGCAAAATAAAATTTTTCGATTCCCAAAAAGGATTTGGATTTATTAATCCCGATGAAGGAAGTAAGGATATTTTCGTTCACAGAAACAACGTTGAAAATCTTGGTTACGATCAAGGCTTTGAAGACGATGAAGCCGTGGAATTTGATGTCGAGGAGACTCCCAAGGGCTTGAGTGCAATTAACGTGCGAAGCCTGGATTATAAATAGACCAAACCTATTTTTTATATCACATTTAGAGGCCCCGGTTTTTGCCGGGGTTTTTTTGTGATTATCTTTTTTTGAGAGTGGTGTTCTCAGCCTGCAAGAGAGCTTTGTAAGAAGTTTTTTGCCCAAATTCGGTATTGTCCCGCATTTGAAATAAGTGTACAAAGATGCAGGATAGTTTAACAAATACCCGCGCAACGATGCATCTCAAACAGCCTATTTATCTCGTATCCTGTAGGTATGAAAATAGGTAGCCTGCCACAGGAAAGCATTAACCCGGATTATTCACCAAGAAATTTGGTTGTGCACGAGGCCTCCCGGGAGTGGCACCAAACAGTCGTGCCGAGGTACGTTGAGGAGGCATTGTCGGGATAACGAAGTGCACGGGCAAATTTCGCAGTATGGTGCAACTACACCCAAATTTGAGCTATAGGTGATTCTCCATATGTCAAATATTTTCCTGGATTTAACATCTTATTTTTACTACTTCGTGAATAAACCGGGTAATACACTGCTGTGAAACTCCAACCCGTCGAGCTTCAGGCATTTTCTAATATATCCCTCACAAATACCTGAAAAATCGGGAGGTAAAAGCTGAAATAATCATTCGAATACGATACTTTTAGCGGTCTTGAATGAGTCAACGAATTGAACAGTAAATTAAAGTTTTTAGTACTTCAACAATATGAAAGACAATGATTTTCTGAAGCCCGGGGATACCATAAGTCACAGTAATAAACAGCTGATGGAATCGCCCGAAGTGGAAACGATTGCGGAGCGTGTGATTGAGCGGGAAAAGCTGGAATTCGGTCCCGCCTCGATCGGGTATTTCCTGGTGTACCCAAATGTGACGAAATATCGTGCGGCAAAATGCATGAAGGCTTCCCGCGAAGTTAAATACTATTCAGGCAACGATTACCTGATCGAGATTTCCGGGGAGATGTGGGATATGCTGGATGAAAAAACCCGGGAGATGGTCCTGTTCCATGAACTGCTGCATATCGATCCTACCTACAAAGCCAAGAACCAGGAATGGAAAATGAAGACCCGCAAGCCCGATTTTGCGGATTTCTACGAGATTAACGACAAGTATGGAAATGACTGGTACAAAACGGTTCAGGCTACGGTTTCGTCACTGTATGACCTGGATCCCAAACGCGAGAGCAAGGTGAGCTTGTAGAAGACAAAATATGCTTTATGGGCGCTGCCCACAATAGGATGGGCAGTGTCCGGCGGTATCTGTCCGCAGTTCTTTACCCCGGGTTAGGGCGACACCATAAAATTGTAACTAATGTAGCGCCATTCATAAACGGAAGGGTAGTTACTGGTTTCTTTTTTTCCATCGATGTGGAGACTGGATCCCGCGCCAGCGGTAAGACTATCCCGGTATTTACCAGGATGGTCCCCATTCACTGCCCAGAATTTCCAGATCGATATTTTTAGTCGCCCTCATCAATATTGGTGAGGACTTCGACCTCCCCACGGCCATGCATTCAAGAGTTCTGATTCCGTAAAGGATTTAAACTATTCCTCTTCTGCAAATCTCTTTTCCAGTGCCTGCAGGCGTCGGTCGATATCGATAAGCTTTTGGATAATGAGCACATGTGTTTTGCCGGCATCAATTCCGACGGGACTTTCATCACTCTTAATTTCACTTAGGATCGCCTTGTACTCTTCTTCGGGAATGGTTAAATCCATACGATTACCGCTTTTTTGGGTTGGAGATGTTGCATCTGAAGATCCTGACTCATTTTACGTCAAAGCCCTCATCGACAAGAAACTTTTTGATTTTATCGACATGGTCTCCCTGGATTTCGATGGTTTTGGCGTAGCTGGTTCCCCCTGCACCGCAGTGCTGCTTCAGTTTTTTTTCCAGGTCTTCAATCACCTGGGGATTGTGCTGAATATTGGTAATCATCGTCACCGTTTTGCCGCGGCGACCACTGGTGTCACGTTTTACGGTTAAAGCCATCCGTTCCTCCTGCTTCTTTGGGTTGTTGAGATTCTTTCCAGGCTTTATACTGTTTCAACTGCTCTACATAGATATCGTAGACGCAGCGTTCGCAGCCCGATCCGCAGCAGTCTGTAGGCAGTGGTTTTTCCGGTTCTTTCATATCAGCACCAAAAATAGTCTTCTGCTTCTTTTTTCCCAAAAGTTGATTCCCCGTTTTTATGGTGCTGATAATCTCTAAACTACTCGATTTTTCCATCTTCCTTTTCGGAAAACCATAATCCCGAGGACGCCAAGCAGGGTTTCAGAAATAACGATGGAGTAAAAAACGCCCGGCTCCCCGAATTCCAACGTAAGGGCCAGGAGATAAGCAACCGGAATTTCTACCAGCCAAAAACAGATGAGATTAAGCAGGGTAGGGGTATCGGTATCACCGGCACCGTTAAATGCCTGGGCAATTACCATGCCCCAAGCGTAGAACAGGTAGCCCAGGCAGATGATCCGCAGGCACTGGATGCCTGTTGAAACAACCGCGGGCTCGCTGGTGAAAAGTCGAATGAGCTCCTCGGCCCACAGGTAAAAGGTGCCCCCCACCAGGCCCAGAAAGCACATGTTCACCAGGCCGGTAATCCATACAGACCGTTCGGCCCGCCCCGGTTTTTGTGCCCCGAGATTCTGTCCCACCAGGGTGGCCGCTGCGTTGCTCATTCCCCATGACGGCAATAGAGAGAAGATCAATATTCTGATGGCGATGGTGTACCCCGCGAGTGCCTCCGCTCCAAAGACGGCGATAATGCGGACCAGCCCGATCCAGCTGGAGGTGGCGATAAGATGCTGACTGATGCCACCGAGAGAGAGCCGGATCAGCCGCTTCATGATAGCTCCCTCCAGTTTCCAGTGGCTTCGTCGGATGTTGATCCTGTTGCTTTTTTGTGTCAGCAGGTAAAATTGATAGGCAACCCCTACGCCCCGGCCAATAGTTGTAGCCACGGCGGCGCCGGTAATTCCCAGTGCGGGAACAGGACCAAATCCAAAAATTAGAAGGGGATCAAGCACAATATTGATAATATTGGCGACCCAGAGCACCCGCATTGATATGGCCGCATCGCCCGCACCGCGAAATATGGCATTTATTATAAATAGGAGCATAATCACGATGTTGCTCCCGAGCATGATGGCGGTATAACTGTTAAGTTCCCGGATCATCTGCTCGTTGGAGCCCATAAGGGCCAGCAGTTCGGGTGCGTAAAATATGCCTGCCAGGGAAATTGGCATCGCTACAATAACAGCTACAATAATCGCCTGTACTGCCGAAATAGCAGCCGCCTGCTCATTATTTTCGCCGATACGCCGCGATACAAGTGCAGTAGTGGACATGCTGAGGCCCATGGCGATAGCATAGACCAGGGTAAGAATCGATTCGGTAATGCCGACGGTAGCAACCGCGTCGGCCCCCAGTTTCGAGACAAAAAAGATATCTGCCACGGCAAAGATCGACTCCATGGCCATCTCCAGCACCATGGGAATGGAGAGCAGCAGTATCGCCCGCCAGATGCTGCCTTCAGTAAAGTCGTATTCCACCCCGCGAACGGAACCAAGAATATCTTGCCACAACCGGGCGTACCAAGAGGATGGAGCAGGTAACTCAGTCCTCTGCTCTCCAACTTCATCCACTTCTTTTTTTATTCGCATGCAACTCCCTTAAACGAACTAAAATTCACATACCTGCAGATGTGATAAGCTCAAATATGTACAACTGGCAACGACAGGCTTGCCCCCGGGGCAGGTGCAAAATCACTCAGATGGATTCATCCACCATGTGATCATCTCTTCACATCGTATCGGAGTGGCTGATACGATTAACTGGTAGTGTTCGGAAGTGAAAACTTCATCGGCCTAAAAATTTGTGGAAGTGTCTAAATAGCTTTCCGGTCGTTTTGTTTTCAGATCGAACCCGTGCAACGAGTAGTGCTTCAGGTGCCACCAAAAACGCTGCAGGGAGGAAGATGGAAGCGGAAACTTGATGATGGAATCGGCGGCCCGCAATATCGTTTCGTCGGCGCTGTCATATTCAGTAATATCGATGATGACAAGTCCCTGAAACGCCTGGATTTTTTGGAGGAAATACCGCTCCTGGGGCGTGGCATACTTGACTTTGGAGTGCGAAAATCCGGTGTATGCACCGCAGAGTTTATCCCCATTGGAGAAGTGGAGAATGGCATCGCTGTCTTTGACTTCTTCCCATAGCTGATCGACAGCATCAACCGTGTCACGTTCAATTTTCGATACAATGTCATCGAAATCATATTCCAGGACCTCCTTGCCCGTCGCTTTTGCGATCTCTTTCAAGGCCTTCTGTTTGTTATTCTCATACAGCCCGATAAAAAGAGCAAGGTGATACGCCTTGCCGGATTTCAAATGATCAATGAACTGCTCATATTCTGAATCCTTGTACACAAGGCTCGGAAATTTTTTTTCTGTGCTCTTTATCTCCATAAGGAAAAACGAACGTTATTTTCTTGAAAGTTGAACGGAATATATGAAAAGCAACGGTATTGATCAGTAATCAAAGAATATTTTGCAGATCTTTTTTGCCTCCCACCGTTACATCCAGGTCGCTAAGTAACCCGTCTTTCAGATCGTATATCCACCCATGCACGCTGAGTGTTTGTCCCTTTTCCCACGCCTGCTGTACAAAAGGGGAGCGGCAGACATTGATTACCTGTGCCCGGACATTCAGTTCGCACATCCGGTTAACCCGTTTTTGCTCATCCGAAATGGAGCTGAGCTCCCCCTCGTGTTGAACGATAACATCCTGGATATGGCTAAGCCAGTTGTCAATAAGTCCAAAACTCTGGCCCTTAAGTGCGGCCGTCACGCCCCCGCACCCGTAGTGTCCTGATACAACAATATGCTTTACCTTGAGCACTTCGACGGAATACTGCAGCACCGACTGGCAGTTCAGGTCGGAATGAACCACTACATTGGCCACATTGCGATGCACGAAAAGGCTGCCGGGGGGCAGATCCACAACCTGGTTGGCCGGCACCCGGCTGTCGGAGCACCCGATCCACAAAATCTGGGGATTCTGGCCTTTAGCCAGCTCGCTGAAAAAACCGGGATGTTCCTGTTCTACCCTTTCAGCCCACGTTCGGTTATTTTCAAAAAGTTCTGGTAGTGACTTCATGTCTGATATTTAAGTCTATACTAATTCCAAAAAAATCAATCGAATAGGTTTTGTAAACCGTTGTTTTGTCGCCCAAACTTATCATTTTATCGGGTCTTGAACTCCGACAAAATTCCTGATTTTAAAACCCTCCCGAATATAATGCAAAGGATGGAAATTATTAAATGACTTGTTTGTATGCTGTTAGCATCGTTGCTGAATAAAATCCACCCGATATTTTGGGTGGGATTAATGGTCCAATGATTGGATTAATTTATTGAGACTTACGTCTTGTTCCAGAAATTTCAGTGTATGTTGTTGTATTACCCGATGGGGTAGTTACAGAAATTTTAATTGTCAACGAAGCCGGATCATTGGATTCTTCATCAGTGTCCCGGATTGAGAAGTTAAATTCTGTGGCCCCGGGCCCTGGGAAAAGGTGGTTGCCCAAGGTGAAATCTGAATCACCGGTAACCTCGATTCCCTCTCCGGCTTCGACACTAATTTCGGTGCCGGCTGCCATTGGGTTGCCATTCAGATCGGTTACGGTATATGAAAAACTTTCCCCCCCATTGGGAGAAAGATCAAATGTAGTAGGACTTGCATCGATTAACGCCCCTCTTGTTGAGAAGACAACATTGATTTGTTTCGAAATGCGGTTGTCATTTTCGTCTACTGTGGTAGCAGTAACGGTTGAATAGCCTGGCCTTCCTGCACTACCGCTAATGTCATCAGTCGGTCTGGGTTCACCGGATATCAGATCTGCAGTTACAATACCATCTTCATCTGTCTCTCCAGAGCCCTGTATAACTCCTCCCGTAGTGCTAAAGTAAACGACAGTTCCAGGTTTTACAGGATTGGAAAACTTATCTCCAACAATCACGGTAACTGTATTCCGAACTCCATTGATATCATACCCTTCAAAATTGAATTTATTGGGTGCAATACTGAAGTGATCTTCATCTGGAAATCCCCCGTGGATTGCAATCAACACGGGCTTTGAACGGATTGTTAAACCGACTTCAGGTCGGTCTACAAGAGCCTGTATTTTTACGGGACCCGCAGTATTTCCACTGAAAAGAGAGCTTGTAACGCGACCCTGGGCATTGGTTTTCGCTACTTGTGGAATTAATTCCTCACCGCCACCTGGCCCAGATATTATACTAAATTGTACATCTACCGCTTTTTCCCTGTTCAAAGAACGTCCGGCGGAATCCTGAACTTCAAAGGTAAAAGCACTGCTTACCTGGTCGCCTGTTTCAGCAATATTTATTGCTTGATTCGAGATACCGGTTAAAACAATGGCTGCGGCTCCTTCCGGTTCACCACCAACTTGTTCATCATCACCACCTTCATCACCCGGATCTGTCTCAGATAGTAACTCAATAATCAGGTCTGTTACGTCGGTTTCAGGTGCGACCTTAAAGGTTGTCGATTTGGAATTAAAACCCTGTCTGGAAGCTTCTATCGTTACAGAAAATGAGCTGTCGGCCTCTATCGTAAATGCAAACTGGCCTAATGAATCGGTAGTGATGGTTTGTCTCAAGGGTGCAGGATTGACTATTTCGACAATAGCATCTTCAATTGGATTTCCAGTATTTTGGTTACTTACCTCTCCAGAAATACTTACAGACTCTAGATCTGAGTCAGCCGTCCCACAAGCCTGAACTAGTAAAACAAAACAGGATAAAGAAAGGAACACAAGAATTTTAGACTTCATAGCCATACGAATATAATTAAATGGATGATATTACCTAACCGACTTGATACTTTAGATGCCCTTGAGCTGGTAAACATTAAAAAATATTAATGTTTACCAGTTTAAAAAAATATTGGGTGAAATAAAATTGAAAAAATTAAGATCTCATTGGGGATAAGATATTACAAAATTAATCTCTATAATTTTTCTAAGGATCTGTCACTAATCTAAGGTAAATAAAGAACGGGCAAATCAATTCAAAATCGAACAACATCTTTATCAAAAAATCTTTAACATAAACTGAACGGTTATTCGGCACTTAAAATCATATACAACCAGTTTCATGTTCGTATGGGTTTGAGAGAACAATATGAATGGTTTCTTTCCAAACTCACGATTTTCAAGTGGCTTTCCGACTATTCGTCTGAAACGCTTCGTAACGACCTGTCTGCCGGTGTAACGGTTGGTGTAATGCTTATTCCGCAGGGAATGGCGTATGCTGTACTGGCCGGTTTGCCTGCCATCTACGGGCTGTATGCATCGTTGGTGCCGCTGCTCATCTACCCGCTTTTTGCTACCTCACGGCATCTTTCAGTCGGTATTGTAGCCATCGACATGCTTATTGTAGCGGCGGGGGTCGGGCTCATTGCTGAACCGGGCAGCGACCAGTATATCTCCCTGGTTATTTTGCTCGGCATATTTGTCGGGATCACGCAGATCGCCATGTCGGTGGCCCGGCTGGGTTTTATTGTAAACCTGTTGTCCAAGCCTGTTATTATCGGATTTACAACAGCCGCGCCCCTGATCATCTCGTTTAGCCAGCTTGGCAATTTAACGGGCATAAACCTGCAGCAGACGCAGTATATATACGATATTATTACTGAGCTCGCCGGGGTATGGAGCGAACTGCACCTGGTTACCTTTATCATCGGAGTTTCCGGAATCCTGGTTCTTTTCGCCTTCAACAGGTTTTTGCCGGCAGCGCCGGATGCGTTAATACTGGTCATCCTGAGCTCAGCCGCGGTTTGGGGAATGGGACTGGATCAACGCGGAGTGGAAGTGGTGGGATCTATTGACGGGGGACTCCCCGCCCCGACTATCCCTGCATTCAGCTTTGAACAGTTGCGGCGGTTGGTGCCCACCGTCTTAACCCTGTCGCTGGTTCAATTTATGAATGTGGTGACCCTCGGGCGGACGTTCGCCTCCAAATACAACTATACCATCAGTCCCAATCGCGAGCTTTGGGCTATCGGTACCGCGAACTTGGTTGGCGGATTTTTCAGAAGTATTCCTATTTCAGGCAGTTTTTCGAGGTCGGCTGTTAACGAGCAGGCAGGGGGTAAGACTCCCTTGACCAATGTTTTTGCAGGAATTTTAATAGGACTGACACTGCTGTTTTTGACCCCGCTTTTTTATTATGTGCCGATGCCGGCCCTTTCCGCCATAATTATTGTTGCCTCGCTTGGCCTCATAGAAATAAAGCAGATCCGTTACCTGTTCAGAACCAAAGAACGGGATGGATACATCGCTCTATTTACGTTTATTACAATACTGGTTATAGGAATACAGGAAGGGATTCTGTTGGGGGTGGGGGCATCCCTGGTGGGTGTCCTTATTCGCGCAAGTCGCCCGAATGTGGCTGAACTGGGCCATATTTCCGGTTCTCATTTCTTTCGTGATATCAAGCGGTATCCGGAGGCCGACCGCATACGCGGATTGCTGGTTCTGCGGGTTGACGCTTCCTTCTCTTTTAACAATGCAGAGTATTTCAAGGAATATATTATAACAAAGAGTGAAGAAGAGAATCGAACGATTGAGGCGGTCATAATCGAGGGGCGCAGTATAAATGACCTGGATACGACGGCCATAGAAGCCCTGCAGAATGTGGTTGAAAGTTTGCAGGAGCTTAATATAGATCTGCACTTTGCCGGACTTAAGGGACCGATTCGGGATATCATGCTGCGGTCCGGGCTGGCACGACGACTCGGTGGCTCGCATTTCCACATGACCACTCATCAGGCGGTTCAGTATATTCTCCAAAAGTGGCAGCAGAAAGATTCGTCCGACCACCGGTTGACTGACTATATGGATACGGTGGATTAACGGGCTGCAGGAGGGAAATTGAGATTTACGTTGAAACTGGAGTGGCCCCATACCGGAGATGATAAGCTGCCGATTGATGGTCTGAAATCAGGAAGGGGGGGCTGTATGCCGAATCATAAAAAAAGTGCGACGTACTTCATAAGTACGCCGCACCGGTGAAAATGCAGGCTAGATATACTGGTTGATAAGATTTTCGTAGTATTCCTGTCGCCCGCTTATCTGATCGGGTTCTCCGTGTTCGATCGCATACGCTCTGAGCTCTTCCAGGCTGAGGTTGCCTTTTTCAAACTGGGCTCCCTTGCCACTGTCGAATGAGCTGTATCTTTGCTTGCGCAGCTCGTTGTATTCGGAATCTTCCAGGATCGCGGCGGCGGTCTCCAGCGCCCGGGCCATCATGTCCATTCCGCCGATATGTGCATAGAACAGGTCCTCGAGATCGGTTGAATTTCTGCGGAGCTTGGCATCAAAGTTGAAACCTCCTGTACCCAGTCCACCATGTTCCAGCAGTACCAGCATCGCCTGGGTCAATTCGTAAATGTTGACCGGAAACTGGTCGGTATCCCAGCCGTTTTGATAGTCGCCGCGGTTGGCATCGATGCTGCCGAGAAGCCCGTTGGAGGCCGCCACTTCGAGCTCATGCTGGAAGGTGTGCTGCGAGAGGATCGCGTGGTTGACCTCGATGTTGACCTTGAAATCCTCATCAAGCCCGTGTTCACGCAGAAACCCGATGACGGTCGCCGTGTCAAAGTCGTACTGGTGCTTCATCGGCTCCATCGGCTTCGGTTCAATCAGGTAGGTGCCCTCAAATCCGTTTTCGCGGCCATAGTCACGCGCCTTTTTGAGAAACGTTGCCAGGTGTTCCTGCTCGCGTTTCATATCGGTATTGAGGAGTGACATGTAGCCTTCTCGTCCGCCCCAGAATACATAATTATCGCCGCCGAGCTCGATGGTGGCGTCAAGTGCATTTTTGACCTGAACGGCGGCGTGCGAAACTACTGAAAAGTCGGGGTTGGTAGCTGCCCCGTTCATATAGCGGGGGTTGGTAAACAGGTTGGCCGTTCCCCAGAGCAGTTGTACGCCCGATTCCTCCTGCTTCTTTTTGGCGTATTCCACAATCGTTTTCAGCCTTTTTTCGGATTCCGCGATGGTATCGGCCTCATCCACCAGGTCGTAGTCGTGAAAGCAATAAAAGGGAACTCCCAGCTTGGTGATAAACTCGAAAGCCGCATCCATTTTATCCTTGGCCCGCTGAATGGGGTCGGCGGATGTCAGCCAGGGAAATTGACGAGTGCCTACACCAAAAGGGTCACCGCCGGTACCGGTAAAGGTGTGCCAGTAGGCGATTGCAAACCGGAAAAAGTCTTTCATCGATTCTCCGGCAACCTCCTTGTTTTCATCATAGTATTTGAATGCGAGGGAATTGTCGGAATCCCTTCCCTCAAATTCGATCTTGTCTATTTCGGGGAAATATTCTTTTTCGCCAGTAGTTATCTTCATAGAATTATCGTTATTACTTGAATTTTCTGAGTTGTAGTTTAAGTCATCTGAATGGTACTGGCCGCAGGCGATTCACATCGCACGCTCCAACTCCTCATGCCAGCGACCGTATGCGGCAGAATATGATTTGACGAGCTCGTTTTCCGGCTCCTGGGTTTTCACCTTTTTTAACCCGGCAAATGCTTCTGATCGTTTTTTGTAGACGCCGGCGCTGAGGCCCGCGCCAATGGCTGCACCCACCGAACCGTCGGTATTGTACATCTCAACGATCTTGCCTGTAACATTGGTAAAGGCTTCGGCAAAAACGGGACTCAGGAACATGTTGGTATGGCCCACGCGCACCGTCTCTATATCCATTCCCATCTCTTTCATTATCTGCAGCCCGTAGTTCAGAGCAAATGCGATACCCTCTTGCGCGGCCCGGATCACATGACCGATTTTATGACGGTTGAATTGAATTCCATTAATCCGGCCTCCCAGGTTTTTATTCGCAAGCGGGCGTTCGGGGCCGTTGCCAAACGGCAGTACAGAAATTCCTTCAGCACCAATCGGTACGCTGCCGGCCATTTCATTCATCTCGTCGTAACTGTAGGATCTGCCGTCAAGGAGTGTATTGCGCAGCCAGCTGTACTGGATGCCGGTACCGTTGACACAGAGCAGTACGCCATAACGCGGATGATCTTCGCCGTGGTTTACATGCACAAACGTGTTAACGCGTGACTGGCGGTCATAGAGCGGTTCATCCGTAACCCCGTAAATTACACCGGAGGTTCCCGCCGTGGAAGCGACCTCTCCCGGGTTCAGCACGTTTAACGAAAGTGCGTTATTCGGCTGATCGCCCGCCCGGTAGGCGATGTTGATCCCTTTTGAAAGCCCCAGCTCTTCCGCTGCCGAGGCAGAAAGTTTGCCGTGGTCCCCCATGTTTGGATGAACCTCCGGGATCAGATCTTCTGAGATGCCGTAGTGATCCAGCAGTGGAGTTGCGATTCCGTTCGACTTGAAATCCCAGAAGATGCCTTCGGAAAGTCCGGATGTAGTGGTCGATATATTACCGGTCATCTTCATGGCGATGTAATCGCCGGGCAGCATAAATTTAACCGCCCGGTTGTAAAGATCCGGTTCATTTTCTTTAACCCACTTCAGTTTAGAGGCGGTAAAGTTCCCAGGCGAATTCAGGAAGTGGTCCAGGCAGTACTCTTCGCCCAGCTCTTCAAACGCTTTTTGCCCGATATCCACGGCCCGCCCGTCGCACCAGATGATGGAGGGACGCAACGGCTGCTGGTCTCCGTCGACCAGGACGAGCCCGTGCATCTGGTAGGAGATGCCGATCGCCTTAATGTCGTTCGTGTCAATATCGGCTTCCGAAACGATTTGACGGGTGGCCTTCACGACGTGGCTCCACCAGGTCTCGGGATCCTGTTCGGCCCATCCGGGCTCGGGAGCTGACATCTCCAGCTCTTTATCGGGGGAGGTGGCCGCACTTACCAGCGTACCACCGTCAGCCTCGATAAGGCTGGCTTTTATGCTTGAACTCCCTACGTCATATCCTAGTAAATACATGTAAAATAATTCTTCTGAGGTTATATTGACCTTGTGTTGACCGGTGCAGTTCTGCCGGTACAACAAGCATCGCCGCCAGCGCCCCCCGGGCGTACAAATGGCGACCGGGGGGGGACCTAGAACCTGCCGGCGATCAGTATTCGATTTTCAGGTTATTCTTCGTCGCTATCTGAGAAGGCAGAGTCAAATGCGGCGCCGGGAGCGGAGAAGTCGATTTTTTTGCAGTAATCTGCGGATTCGCTGGCTCCCACTTCGCGGTCCATGCCGCTGTCTTCCCATTCGACGGAAAGCGGTCCGGCGTACTCAATGCGGTTGAGTGCACGAATGATCCGGTCAAAATCGATTTTGCCGCGTCCTACCGACACAAAGTCCCAATAGCGGTCTTTATTGCCGAATTCGGTATGTCCCCCGAACACACCCGCCTTGGTCGGCTTGTCTGACCACCACACATCCTTCATGTGTACATGATAAATACGGTCGGAGAAAGTATCGATAAATCCAACATAATCCACTCCCTGGTAGCCGAGGTGGCTGGGGTCGTAGTTGAAGCCAAAGGTTTCGCGTCCATCCAGTGCCTCGATGGCACGCTCGGCAGAGGCGATGTCAAACGCGATTTCGGTCGGATGGACCTCAAGACCGAACTTGATTCCCACTTCATCAAATACATCCAGGATCGGGTTCCAGCGGTCGGCAAAATCCTGAAATCCCTCGTCTACCGTATCGGGCAGGTTGGGGGGGAAGGAGTACAGTTTTGACCAGATAGAGCTCCCCGTAAATCCGTTGACCACTGGTACGCCCAGTTTTGCTGCGGCACGGGCGGTGGCTTTCATCTCATCGGCCGCGCGTTGCCGGACCCCTTCAGGATCCCCGTCGCCCCAAACATGTTTGGGAAGGATCTCTTTATGGCGTTCATCGATCAGATCGCACACGCCCTGACCCACCAGGTGGTTGCTGATCGACCATACCTGAAGGTTGTACTTGGCAAGCAGCTCTTTTCGCTGCTCGCAATAATCATCTTCCTCCAGTGCACGGTGGACATCAAAGTGATCTCCCCAGCAAGCCAGCTCGAGTCCGTCATATCCCCACGAAGCCGCTTTTTCGGCAATCGTTTCTAATGTCAGGTCGGCCCACTGGCCGGTGAATAGTGTTACTGGTCTTGACATAATGTATCCCGTTTTTGATTGAAATTTAGTGTAACAATGAATGAAAAAACCCTTTGAAAAATTCCTATCCTAAAATATGCATATGCCAGAAAATTCAAAGTAAAGTTGCGGGTATATTTTATTGCATTGGCAACTTCCGCTCGCTGCTGCTGGCTCTCCACAAACTGGGCAGTGGATCGAAGGTATGCGTGAATAATCAAGATTAAAGTCCGGATTTGGAGCGTTTATTTTCAAAAAAATGCTGTAGTATCCATTTGCAGTCTTCTTCCATAAAGCCCTGGATGACCTCAACCCGGTGATTCAGCTTTTCGTTGTCAGCGATGTTGAACAAGCTGCCACAGGCGCCCGCCCGGGCATCCAGTGTGCCAAATACAACGCGTTCGATCCTGGACCAGACAAGGGCGCCGGCACACATCGGGCAGGGCTCCAGCGTCACATACAACGTGCAATCGGTTAAATATTTGCTTTCGATTGTAGAACAAGCTGCAGAGATGGCCAGCATTTCAGCATGGGCCGTAGCATCGTTGAGGCGCTCGGTTTGATTGTATCCCTTCCCGATGATGCGGTCCTCCTGCACAACGATTGCCCCAACGGGAATTTCATCCTCTTCGTACGCCTGCTCGGCGAGATTAAAAGCCTGGAGCATAAATTTTTGATGCTGTCTGATGGTCGGGGTGCTGTTGTTTTGCGGCATAAGCAGGTTTTGAATTAATGTATTTGTTAGAAAATTTTACAAACTCGTAAATCCTTATTCTGAGAGCTGTACTCCTGATTAAAATGATAATAGGTTAAACGCGTTTAGGGGTTAGGATTTTAACAATTTTAAACTAAGAAAGGCCATGCAAACGCTTGATATTCAATATCTTAGGGATGTTAATTCTCAC
>NZ_JBINJE010000049.1:0-18975 GCF_043951955.1 Halalkalibaculum sp. DA384
GAATAATTGTAGATCTGCCTTCCCAGCCTTGAATGGGGCGCGAAAGCCAAAGAAAAATCCAGTACAGACGCGACATGTCGCGTCTCAACGAGCTTTCACGCCTGCTGCGGCTGGACGGGCGTCCCATTCCCGGCCTTTTTTACGGCCCAAACAAAGGAAAATAATACTTCCCGGTAAACCACCACTGCAGTACAGTTTAATTCATCAACCCGGATTATTGACGAAATAGTAAAAAACAAGAGAATGAACCCATGAGATTGTTTGATCTATCAAAAATCACTTATTGCTCAAATTTGAGTGCCGCTGCGACGGGCTGCGAAATTTGTCCGTGTAGTTCGTTAAAAGAAAAATGACGTGCTCAAGGTACACTAGTACCTTTTCCGCTGTCATTTTTCCTTCGCCTCATGCACAACCAAATTTCCTGGTGAATAGTCCGGGTTCTAAAAAAAATGTAAGGGTACGCCCGATCTCAGTCGTAATCCCACCGAATTAAGCCCGGAAAAATTCTATGAACTGGAACATATTACATAAATATTTGCAGGGTACCTGCAGTGAAGAAGAGCTCCAGGCACTGGGAGACTGGTTGCGGGATGATCCTGCCAACGAAGATTTTTTCAGCTCCTTTGTCGAAGAGTGGAGCACAGAATCGACCGTCGATTTCGAAGAAGACGCGCGGGCGGAGTGGATCCGGTTTCAAGAAAACACATTTCAACCACAACCGGGTCTTGAGAGGGAATACGCGCTAAATCCCTCCAACGCGCGAGGACGCGTCAACGGAAAACCGTATAAGCCCGTGAACCGGCAGCGCCGGCGCGGGCGTGCCTACTGGATTTATTCCGCTGCCGCGGCGGTGTTGCTGGTCGCCGCCCTGGTGTTTGTAGTTCAGCAGTTCAACGCGGAAAGTACGTTAGAGCAAGAGCAGCAGATAACCTACCAGGAGATCAATACCGTGAAAGGTCAGCGCACCAGCCTGAAGCTGAGCGACGGTTCCAGTGTGGTACTTAATGCGAGCAGTACGCTGCGCATTCCCCAGGATTACGGCAGGGAGACCCGCACACTGTACCTGGAGGGAGAAGCCTTTTTTGAGGTTGAGCACGACGAAAACAATCCGTTTGTCGTCATCTCGCACCAGACCTACACGAAAGACCTGGGCACCGCTTTTAATGTGACGGCCTACGATTCCACCCAGGTGGAAGTGGCAGTCGAGGAGGGGCTGGTCTCGCTCGGGAAAATGGAAGAGGACACCCCGCAGAAAGAGATCGTGGAGATCACTCCCAACAAGCTGGGAATTTTGAAAGAGGTTGGCGGCCTAACGGTCTCCGATATTAATGATATGGACCAGTACACGGGATGGACCCGGGGACGACTGGTATTTAACAGCACGCCGTTTCCGGAGGTGCTGGACCGGCTGGAGCGCTGGTACGATATCGAGTGCATAATCGAGGAAGATGCCGAAGAGCTGTCAGATCGAACCTTGACGGCGACCTACGACAACATGCCGATGAGCGAGGTGCTCAAGGTGCTCTCCATCTCGATGGATGTTTCGTACAGCCGCGAGGGCAGAACTATCATTTTCACTAAAGGGAACGATTTAGGAGAATATGAACAAGTCAATACAAATTAAACGGAGAAGATATATGATGTTGGGGAAAAAGATACGGAGCCTACCGTTAGTAAAATGTTTGACACTCTTGCTGTTTGTAGCATGTATCAGTGCAGGGGGAGCGTTTGCCCAGGACAGCCAGGAGCTGCTCGTGGATTTGAACAAGGAGGTACTGGCAGACATCCAGGATGAAAATGCCGCTTCCGGCAAATTGATGAAAATTGTTCAGCTTGAGGAGGGGCAGCACATGCTGCGGGAGGTTCTGCAGGATATTGCTCGCCAGGCTGAACTGAAGCTCACGTACAGCGAGCAGATTACGCCACTAACAGAAACATTCACCGTAGAGGAGCCAAAACAACTGACCGCAAAACAGGCGCTGTGGAAAGTGTTGGAGGAGACGTCCCTGCGTTTCGGGATCTCCCCCACCGGCCAGCTCTTCTTTTTTGAGCGCATGGCGGAAGGAAAGGCACCAATCCAGCTGGAGACGGTTTCCGGCCAGGTCACGGACGCCGCCTCCGGTGAGCCGCTGCCCGGTGTCAACGTAGTGGTGAAGGGTACGACCACGGGTACCTCCACCGACAGTGAAGGAGGATTTGAGCTGGGTGTTCCCACCCTGCAGGATACGCTGGTGTTTTCGTTTATAGGGTATCAAACACAGGAGGTGCCGATTAATGGAAGGACGAGTATAGACGTTGTGTTGCAAACCCAGGCGGTTGCTGGTGATGAGGTAGTAGTAGTGGGGTATGGAACCCAGCGAGAACAAACTTTGAGTGGGAGTATATCTTCTGTTAATGTGGAAGAAATGGAAAAGGTTTCTACGCCTACTGTAGGCCAAGCTATGATGGGTAGAACTCCTGGTGTTTTGTTTACAAATCCTAGTAGTCATCCCGGGCGCCCTGAAATGGATATTAGTATTCGTGGTTTTGGGGATCCACTTATTATTGTTGATGATAATCCTGTCTCTAAGGAGTATTTTCAAGAACTAAGTTCTAATGACATAGAGAGTATCAGCGTACTGAAAGATGCTTCTGCTGCAGCTGTGTATGGAGCTAGGGCCGGTAATGGTGTAATTGTTGTTGAGACGAAGCAAGGATTAACTCAACCACCACAGTTCAGTTTTAGTAGTAATGCATCATGGCAGTTCGAGCCTAACCCTGCTGGAGTTGTAGGGTCACCAGAGTATGCTGAAATGGAGAATGTAGCACTTTGGAATGAAGGTCGTGAGCCAATATGGACCCAAGAAGAGATACAGCTATTTAGAAGTGGTACTGATCCAAATTATCCGAATAATAATTATAGAGAGTTGGTGATTGAAGATTACGCGCCTCAATTTCGAAATAATCTTAGTGTAAGGGGAGGTAGCGAAGACGTCACTTATTTTGTGTCTGGAGAAATGTTCAATCAGGACGGTATACTGAAAAGTGATGACATCAATTACAATCGATATTCACTTCGTTCCAACTTAGATATCGATTTGACAGATCAATTATCATTTGGAATTAATCTGTCAGTTATCAATCGTGAATATTTTGGGCCAAGTACGGAAGCAGATCGCGCTAAATCGGATGAAGGTCTGGGACCTGAATCAATAATGATGAGAATTTGGCGTGCACGGCCCTATTGTAGGGAGGATCATTTTGATGAAGGTGATACCTTTCGGCTTCGGGCACATTGCGGAGGGGTAGCAGTTTCCCCTACCGTATTGATGAATGCTGATTGGGTAGGTTTCTATGATTGGACAGAGTTGTATGGTTTTGGTAAAGCCAATCTTGAGTATGACCTTTCCGAGGACCTACTTCCAGGCTTGGCGATCGGAGCTGAATTTGATTTTGGCAGGCGCTACTTCCGACAGAAAGAGCACCATAAAAGAGCCATGCAGTATGATCGAGATCCGGAAACAGGAGAATTTATACCGATTCGTGCAGCAAATGCCCAATCACGTGTGGTAGAAAGCCGAGCGTTTGAGAATGAGCTAAATCAAAAGTATCGTCTGAGATATGAAAATGAATTTAATCAACACGATGTATCAGTGTTAGCCTTGTATGAACGGTTAAGTGAGAGTACCGATTCAACGAGGGCTTCGCGCCGACGTTATATACTGGATAAGCCATACTTATTTGCAGGTCCTGATCGGGATAAAGACAATTTTGGTACTGCTTTTGAAGGTGGAAGAGTAGCATATGTTGGCAGAGTTAATTATTCATACGCAGATAAATACTTGTTGGAGGTAAGTGGAAGGATTGATGCTTCACCAAATTTTCCACCTGACTCGCGATGGGGATATTTTCCATCTGCTTCAATTGGATGGCGTTTATCTGAAGAGCCATTTATAAGTGAAAACGAGAGCCTTTCATTTATTGATGATTTAAAATTACGTGTTTCTCATGGCAAACTCGGTTTTGATGCAGCTGGAGCCTATCAGTATTTGTCAACTTTTGATTTCTCAAATCCGTATTTGTATACAAATGGTCAGTTAACAAATAGCTTGGCTTCCGGACCGTTGGTAAATCCTAATATCACTTGGGAAACAATGTATACATCAAACTTTGGAATTGATTTTGATCTGTTTGATAATCAGGTTCAAGGTTCAGTGGATTACTTCTATAGATTACGGAAGGATGTTTTGGGAAGTCGAATACAAGAAATTCCTGATGTCGTAGGCGCTGAATTACCACAAGAAAACTACCAAAAATATGACGACAGAGGAATTGAAGCTTCCGCGAGCTATAATTATCAAACCACCAATTATGGTTTTAGTATTGGAGGAAATATTACATGGTCCAGACGAAAAACACTCATCACTGACCAGCCCGATTTTTCTACAATGGAAGAATACCGTAGAGAAAACTTAGAAGGAGAGTGGACAGATCGTGACTGGGTATGGATGACGGATGGACTTTTTACGTCTAACGAAGAGATAAACAACTATGGCGTAGATATAGACGGACGGAATAATGCTACAATACGACCTGGAGATTTAAAATATATCGATTATAACGGTGACGGCAGAATTACAGAAGCTGATCAGATAGTATCCGGCGGAGGGCAACGTCCCGACCTTTTATTTGGTTTTGACCTTTCTGTCAATTGGAAAGGGTTTCAGCTGGGAACGTTATGGCAGGGAGCAACCGGGTATAATATTAATATGATGCAAAGCTCTTGGAGTATTCCATTTCGATGGGGCGATAGTCCAAGACCTAAAATGTACACGGATTCATATGTACCGGAAGGTCAACCATGGATGGATCCGAATACTGATGCTGATGCGCTTTATCCGCGCTTCCGCACATGCTGCCCAACTGACCATCCGAGCTGGCAAAACGGATCAGATCACTGGTTAGTTGATGGTTCGTACCTTCGCCTTAAAAATGTTGAGCTGTCATATAATCTCTCTGAACCGCTGTTATCACAATTAGGTTTAAGGAATGCCAATGTGTCCTTAGGCGGATATAATATATATACTTTCTTTTTTGCAGATTTTCCCATGGAAGAATTTGGTGATCCTGAAGTTATAACAGGTACGGGTAACTTTACTGGATATCCAACTTTAGGCTCTTATCAGATAGGCATAAACCTTGGGTTCTAATGGGGGTTCAAATACATGTAAATCAACATCAATTTATATTTTTCAAACAAAATTTTGGACCAGGATTATGAAAACAAGATATCTCTCGATAATAGCAATAGCCATTGTACTTATCTCATGTAAGGATATACTCGACACTCAACCGATAGATAAGGTTCTTGAGGATGAGGTTTGGCAGGATACGGAATTGATTCGTTTACATTTAACCGACATGTACGCGAAATTCCCATTCAATATGTTTGATGCCCATGCTTGGGCTAGCTGGACTGATGAAGCTACCCAATCCAGTGGAAACAATCATCCTATTCCAGAGGGACGAGTATCAAATAACCTCGATTCTCCGGAATATTGGGATTACGAATATATACGGGAATTGAATGTATTCTTGGAAAAAGTTGCTGAGGCTTCAATACCTGAGGCTGATAAAAATCAATTTGCAGGTGAGGCTAGAGTGATGAGGGCTGTTGCCTATTTTGAGTTGCAAAAGCGGTATGGGGGGGTTCCATTGGTAGATGTGGTTCTCGATCCAAATGAGGAGGTTGATGAGCAATATTCAAGCAGAAGTAGTGAAGAAGCGATAGCTGATTTTATTAATTCAGAATTGAATGCGGCTATCGATTTGTTAGGAGAGAATACTGAACCCAAAGGACAAATTAATCAATGGACAGCATATGCTTTTAAGGCAAGGGCAAATCTGTACAGCGCTTCAATCGCAAAATACGGTTCTGTTCAATTGGACGGGCTGGTTGGTATACCTCAATCCAGAGCGGATGAATTCTTTCAGAAAGCTTCTGAGGCAGCTAACACTGTGATTGAATCAGGTAGCTATTCACTTTTTGATCAGATTCCAAATAGAGCAGAAAACTATCGTAATATTTGGATAAATGAGAGTAATGATGAAGTGATTTTTGAAAGAGTTTATGACGGTGTAAATGTCGGGCATAATTGGGATGTTAATAACGTGCCGCAAACATTGTCCTCAAGAAATGGGGGGCATACCAATCCAACGCTTGACTTTATTATGGGCTATGAAAACGCCGATGGTTCAGATGGGCAGCCTTCATTTGGGCCGGATCACCTGTATGAGGACGGCTGGGATTTATTCAGTGATAAAGACCCGAGGCTTCATGGCAGTGTCATATTCCAGGGTGACATGTTTCATGGACAGGAGATTCAAATGTATGAGAGTACAGACCCAAGTCCGACACCTGATCCAAGTTCAATTATGACCGGAGTAGATCAGACCTATCAGGGAGTTCCAGTCTCAGGAGCTAGTTCAAGAGCTCACCCCGACGATAGAAAGGCTCCCAATACAGGATTTCTAATAAAGAAATTCAGCGCCGAACCTATGGTAGGAGAGAATGCTAGCCATGGAAACTGGATTGAATTGCGTTTGGCTGAGATGTATCTGACTAGAGCAGAAGCCGAATTTGAATTGGGGAATCTTGATATCGCGGCAGAGGCTTTGAATGCAACTCGTGAGAGAGCAGGAATCAGTACGGTCGATGGTAGTACTATTACTTTAGACCATGTGCGGACCGAACGAAGATCAGAACTTGCGTTTGAAGAGTCTCGTTTTTGGGATCTTAGGAGATGGAGAACTGCGGTAGATGTCTTAAATGGTTTACGTGTACAGGGGTTGCGAATAATTCGTCATCATGAAACAGGACGGTTTTATTTCCTACCGATAAATGCAGAGGGTTACACTCGAGTATTCGAACCTCGTCATTATTATAACCCCATTACCGATAGTAGAATCGCTAATAACCCGGATTTAGTAGAAAACCCTGGTTATTAAAATCATAATAAAAAATTTTTGAGCTATGGAATTTAAAAATACACAAAATTATATAATCGCCGTCTTGTTAATTTTAATTATGACCAGTTGTGAAGGTCGAGTCACCGATTTTGGTTATAACGCCAGTATTTCTGGGCAAGTTTTGGACCAATCTGGTAACATTGTATCAGGTGATATTACAAGTGCTAGTTTCAGTGTCCAAGCGCTTGGTGAACAAGATGAACTACCCATGGAACTGCGCATAAATGGTGACGGAACATATGCCAATACAAAATTATATCCTCAATCATATACGGTTTGGCTTGAAGGTCCAATTATTTCATCGCAAGAAATTACAGTGGATTTAAGTGATGGAGGCGATGTCACCCATGATTTCACTGTAACGCCTTTTCTTACTATTCCTCCTCCCGAACTTAATAGTAGTGCGACCTCCTCTGAAGTTTCGGTTAGCTATAGTGTTAGGGAAAATGAAGGTCATGTAGCTGAGTTAATAGAAGTATATGTAAGTACAGTGGCATACCCAACACATACAACTGGCTCTGGTACAGGCTGGCATACACAGACAGAAGAGATGAATGAAAATGAGGGCACGGTTACTGTATCGGGACTGGAACCAGGCACTCAATATTTCATTCGCATCGGTGCTAGAGCTGAAGATGCAAATACAAGAAATTTTAGCGACCAAATAACTGTCACAACTCCTGAATCTTAATTTAAGTTTGTGTGTGCTAAATGATGAAAATAATGCGGTTATGGATTGATTTGTTAGTGGTAGTTATAATTATATCTCTGATATCAACAAAATCCTTGATGGGTCAAGATGGTACGGATTCAGATCCAGAGAATGAAGATTGGGAGGTTCTCTTTAATGGTGAAGATTTGAGTGGGTGGCATTTGCTTAATGGCCAACATAAAGTAGAAGTAAAGGACGGGGTGATTATCGGAACCTGTATTGCGGGTCTCCCGAACGGTTTTTTGGCCACCAAAGAAGAATATGACGACTTTATTCTCGAGGTTGAGGTCAAAGCGGATCTGTTGCTACATAATTCCGGTATTCAGTTTCGTAGTCTGAGTCATGAAGAATATCGGGACGGTCGTGTTCATGGTTATCAGGCAGAAATTGAACTCTCTCCACAAGGATGGAGTGGTGCAATTTATGATGAAGCTCGAAGAGGATGGTTGTACATCCGGGAGGACTTTAAGTCATCTGTTACTGTTAAAAACGCTTGGAAGAACAATCAGTGGAACCGTATCAGAATCGAAGCAATCGGCACTAACAATAGAGTTTGGGTGAATGGCGTACCCACCTCACATTTAGTAGATGATGAAACTACAAAAGGGTTTATTGCCCTTCAATTACATGGAAATATACGTGAGACAGCCCCACCAGGAAATCATCGAGTTTACATGCGAGATGTGCGGATACAAACAGAGGACTTGGAACCTGCTCCATGGGACAGCACATTCGTTTTAAACTTGATACCCAATCACATATCACCCCAAGAAGAGTATCAGGGTTTTGAATTGTTGTTTGATGGTGAAACAACTAAGAACTGGAGGGGAATCACTCAGACCGATTTGCCTAATAAAGGATGGGAAGTTGCTGATGGGGCTCTAACTATTATAACATCTGGTGAGGAGGAGCTGAAGCAATCACTACTTCAGAGATCTCCTGCTGAACCTGGTGGGGGAGTAATGAAGACCGAAAAGGAATATGGGCCATTTGAATTAAAATTTGAGTTCAAACAGCATAGTGAAGGAGCTATCCCTGGCATTGAGTATATGGTCCAAGAATCTGAGAGAAATGCAATTTATGGACGGTTGGCGGCGAATAAAACCAATGAATTTGTGGCTCAATGGACTCGATATGGTATAAGGAAAAAAGTAGGTGATTGGAATCAAGGTGTTATAAAGGTTAATCCTGACAACCAAGTTGAATATTGGCTTAACGGACGTCCAATTCTCAAATATCAACGACTTTCCGACTCACCTGTTAAAGGTCATATACTACTGGATGATTATGGCGATACGGTATCTTATAGAAGTATTAAAATACGTGAATTATACTAATTTTAATTAAATAATTTAAGTAATAATCCATCATAGCATGAAATTGTTTGTATTATTTAACGTAAACATGTTTGTTTCTTTGCTACTTTTTTTATCTGGCTGTGGAAACATAGAATCTGATATGACCACCAGTGACTCAGAAAGTGAATGGAAGCATAGCTTAAATAATTATGAAAACTGGGGGATCTATCGGGGAGATCAGAAGGCAAATCAATATTCAGAGCTAGATCAAATCAATGCTGAAAATGTTCATCAACTTGAGAAAGCATGGGAATATGAATATGAGGGGGAACCCCAAGGACCCGGAATATATAGCAATCCCATCATCATTGATGGCTTGCTCTATTTCAACACTCCTCACATGAAAACAGTGGCACTGGATGCAGCAACCGGAGAGGAAGTCTGGGTATTTGATCCAGCTAAATATAATGATGGTGAAGTCGTTCGTAGTCGTTCACGTGGTGTTGTTTATTGGGAAGATAATGAGGGTAACAACCAACGAATTTTAAGTTCTGTAAGAGACAGAGTATATGCTATTGATGCCAAAACAGGTAAACTTATTGAACCTTTTGGACAGGAAGAAGATAGCAAGTTTATCGATTTACGGAAAGATCTAACAGTACCACCCGAATTAGCTAACATTGAAATCACTGTCCAGGGATCAGTATACAAAGACTACCTTATTTTATCTGGTCGTCAACCCGAAGGTAACCAATCGACACCTGGGCACATCCGAGCTTATAATACATTGACGGGAGAATTTGAATGGATTTTTCATACTATTCCGCAAAAAGGTCAATTTGGATATGACACTTGGGAGTTTGAAGAAAATATGCATTATGGAGGTGCCAATCCATGGGGAGGCTTTACTATTGATGAAGAGCGAGGATGGGTATTTGCCGCTACAGGCTCCGCTGCCGGGGAATTTATCTATGGGGGGCACAGAAAAGGAAGGAATCTATTTTCAAGTACGGTCCTTGCACTGGATGCAGAGACCGGTGAGCGGGAGTGGCATTATCAAGTTATTCGTCATGATATCTTCGATTATGACTTACCTCCAGCTCCGATTCTAGCTACGATCAACAAGGATGGAGAAACCAGGGACGTGGTCGTCCAGTTAACAAAAATGGGACTGATATTTGTTCTTGATCGGGATACAGGAGAGCCGGTGTTCCCCGTGGTCGACATACCCGTACCTGATTCAGATGTGCCAGGGGAGGAAGCTTGGCCGACACAACCCTATCCTGTGTTGCCTCCCCCCTTAGTTCGTCAACAACTTTATCGGTCTGACCTGACCGATATCACGCCAGAATCTCGTGATAGTGCATTAAAAGAGTTCAGAAAGTATGAAACTGGCCCTTTATACGATCCGGCTTCGATAGGAGGTACCATTGTGATGCCAGGCGAACTGGGTGGTTTGCAGTGGCATGGAGGATCATTTGATCCAGAGACAAATGTTCTTTATACAAATGCTAATGAAATTCCTTCAATATATAGACTAGAACCGTTAGAGCCGGATAACCTTGTAGGGGATAGAACACCGGTTCAGCGAGGGGCAAACATTTATAATACAAATTGTACAGCTTGTCATGGACTTAACAAACAAGGGAATCCACCATCTTATCCTCCACTCACAGATTTAAATAAAACTCCTGAGGAACTTCGAGCCAATATCGTTGAAGGAGTGGGTGGTATGCCTGCCTTTTCACAATTTTCAGAAGAGGAACTTGATGATCTGATTGTTTACTTAGAGAGTGATATTGAGGAGGACGGGGAGGATGAAGAAATGAGATCTGTAGAAGATTATCGAACTTCTGACGGTAATCCTCCAACTTGGTCTGGTGGAAGTGGAGCATGGGAATGGTCAACTACAACACCTCAATATGCACAAATAACTCCTTGGTTTCAGGATCATATGGGGTACCCAGCTATTAAGCCTCCTTGGGGTACACTTAATGCAGTAGATTTAGGGACAGGTAGAATCCTCTGGAAAGTTCCTCTTGGAGAACATCCTGAATTGGTTGAAAAAGGAATTCGAAATACAGGTACACTTAATATGGGTGGGGCCGTTGCAACAGCTGGTAACTTGGTGTTTATCGGAGCAACAATGGATGAGAAGTTTAGGGCATTTGATAAACGTACAGGAGATATTTTATGGGAGTTTAAACTCCCTGCAGGTGGATATGCAACTCCCAGTATATATCAGATTGATGGTAAACAATATATAGTGATTGCTGCTGGTGGAGGTGCAAAACCTGGAACTCCACTTGGTAAATCAGTTATTGCATTTGCATTACCGAGTCAAATATAATGAATTATTTAGATTCAATAATCACACAGAAAAGAAATGTAAGTAAAGACAAAAATTACGCTCTAAAACCAAGTTTTTAAATTTTAAGTGTCAAAATAGCGACTAATATAATGTTTATAAAAGGTGTCAATTGTGGGTTAAAGAAGATTGTTCTATTGGGATTAGCTTTATTTTTAAGCACCAGTACAATGATGGCACAGCGCGGTCCCGATCAGGACTACCAGGTGTTATTATTTACCAAGAATTTGACTTTTCATCATACATCTATTTCAACAGGTGTTGAAATGTTTAAAGATCTAAGTGAGGAAGGTTTTTTTGAATTGACATGGACTACAATTGCTAAAGATTGGTTTAATGATATTGAAGACTTAAGCCAGTTTGATGTAGTTGTTTTTATGAATACGTCAGGAAATGTACTGAACAAGACTCAGAAAAAAATTTTCCAAACGTATATTCGGAATGGAGGTAATTTTGTGGGTATTCATGGAGCAGCTTTTACTCATATGGATGATTGGGACTGGTATGCCGATCTTGTGGGGGCATGGCATAACGAAGCGTGGGGGAATAGTACTGCTGTTGTTAATGTCGAAAATCCCAATCATTCATCCACAGCCCACCTTCCTTCCAAATGGGTTGTAACGGAAGAATGGTACAACTTCCGGCAGATATCAGATGATATCAAGGTTTTGCTTACTGTAGATGAAGATACCTATGGCGATGACCGGATGGGAGATTGGCATCCAATTGCGTGGTATCAGGAGGATTTTAAAGGGACAGGAGCACGATCTTTTTATACCGTTTTTGGACACCCAGATGGAATGTACTCCAATCCATGGTTTCAACAACATATTTTGGGAGCCTTGTGGTGGGCGGCAACAGGGTATGGGCTTGACGGGTCGGGAACGGAAATAAATTGAGCTATAAAATGAATAACCACAAGTCCAATAAAATGATAACAACAGGCGACCGCTATTAAGCTAGCTGATATATTTATTTGATATGTATTGTTGAATAATGACAGTAAGAGATACAAGATTTGTGTTAATACTATTGCCCTAGTAAAAATTTAAATGTAAAGATGATAATTAACTCTATGTTAAGAAAAGGATTCAGTTTAAAGAAGTTCTTTTTTACAATATTAGTTTTGTTTATAAGCGCCAGTACAATGATGGCACAGCGTGGCCCGGATCAGGACTACCAGGTATTATTAATTACTAAGAGTCTGACCTTTCAGCATACTTCTGTTTCAACCGGTGTGGAGATGTTTAAAGATCTAAGTGAGGAAGGCTTTTTTGAATTGACATGGACGGGTATTGTCGCATCGACAGACCTTGCTGGCCGTTGGTTTGAAGATATTGATCGGTTAAGCCGGTTTGATGTAGTTGTTTTTATGAATACGTCGGGAAATATACTGAATAAGATTCAGAAAAAAGTTTTCCAAACGTATATTCGGAATGGAGGTAATTTTGTGGGTATTCATGCTGCGGCTTTTACTCATATGGATGATTGGAATTGGTATGCTGATCTTGTTGGTGCATGGCATAACGGAGAGTGGGGAGTTAGTACAGCTACTATCAATGTTGAAAATCCTGATCATCCATCCACAGCCCACCTTCCTACCAAATGGATCACAACGGAGGAATGGTACATTTTCCGTCAAATATCAGACAGTATTAATGTATTACTTACTGTTGATGAAGATACGTACGGGGATGACCGAATGGGGGATTGGCATCCAATTGCATGGTATCAGGAGGATTTTGAAGGGACAGGAGCCCGATCGTTTTATACCGCGTTAGGTCATACTGATGGAATGTACTCCAATCCATGGTTTCGACAGCATATTCTTGGAGCCTTATGGTGGGCGGCAACAGGATATGGGTTGGACGGATCATTGTCTACCGCGCCTACCGTTGAAGAAGAAAAGTCAATAAATTTAAATCAAAAGCAGAACTAGATCAAAAATAGAGGTATTAAGATGAGAAAATGGTCCAGATCAGAAATTGTTAGCAACCTAAAGCAAAAGATTGCAAAAGGCGAACCTATTATTGGTGGAGGGGCCGGTACGGGAATCTCGGCGAAGTGCGAGGAGGCCGGCGGTATCGATCTGATAGTTATATATAATTCTGGACGGTACAGGATGGGCGGGCGCGGCTCACTGGCCGGTATGTTACCCTTCGGCAATGCCAATAAGATCGTCAAGGAAATGGCCTATGAGGTATTGCCTGTAGTCCAAGACACCCCCGTACTGGCCGGAGTTTGTGCCACTGATCCGTTTATGATCAGAGGAAAATTTTTAAAGGAACTCAAAGAATTAGGATTTGCGGGTATTCAGAACTTCCCGACAGTGGGGCTAATTGACGGGAGTTTCCGTGATAATCTGGAGGAGACCGGCATGAGCTTCCAGTTGGAGATTGACTGCATCCGTGCCGCACATGAACTGGATATGTTAACCACCCCGTATGTGTTCGACACCGACGACGCCCGGGCAATGACCGAGGCCGGTGCCGATATCATCGTGGCCCATATGGGGCTGACAACCAAGGGGAAAGTCGGAGCGAAAACGGCCAAGACATTGGATGAGTGTGTCCCGGTTATCCAAGAGATTGTCAACACAAGCAAGAAGATTAATGATGAGGTGATCGTACTGTGCCACGGAGGACCTATTGCGATGCCTGATGATGCCCAGTATATCCTAGAGCGTGTGGATGGAGTCGATGGATTTTACGGTGCTAGTTCGATGGAACGTCTACCAACGGAAGTGGCAATTGAAGAGCAAATCAAAAAATTCAAAAGTATAAAATTTTAAAAAGCAGGAAATAACCATGACGAAAAAAGTTGTCGTTCCAGGAGCATTTGATAGTAAAGGAGAAGAGTACAGCTATCTGATTGATCTGATCAAGGAACAGGGATATGAGGTGGTAACTATAAACACGGGTGTGTTGGGATCGACAGATTTATTTGTCGTTGATATTGCCGCCGATCAGGTAGCCGAAGCTGGTGGAACCGATCTCTCCACCCTACGGGAAGAACGAGACCGGGGTAAGGCGATTGGTGTTATGTCAGACGGTCTTGCTTCAGTACTCAAGGAGCTATTTGAGAAGCATAATATTGATGGAATCATTGGGATGGGTGGATCAGCAGGAACTAATGTAGTGACTTCGGGAATGAGGGTATTGCCCTACGGTGTCCCCAAAATTTGCATTTCGACGGTTGCCTCGGGTGATGTGGCCCCGTATGTGGGTGTTAGTGACATCATTATGATTCCCTCGCTAATCGATATTGCAGGGATCAATTCGCTCAGTACAGCAATTTTTTCCAGAGCAGTCGGAGCATTGAGCGGGATGATAGAGATTAAAACCGATGGTCGGACCACAGAATCGGGGCCGGTGATTGCCGCTTCTATGTTTGGCAATACCACTCCCTGTATTGATGCCTGCCGGGAGGTACTTGCTGACAAGGGATTTGACGTTCTGGTCTTTCACGCGACCGGAACAGGGGGAAAGACAATGGAAAAACTGATTGATGAGGGGAGAGTTCAGGGAGCATTGGACATTACCACTACTGAGTGGGCTGATACGATCTGTGGCGGGGTATTTGATGCTGGTCCGGAGCGGCTTGACGGACCAGGGAAAGCCGGTATTCCTCATCTGATCGCTCCTGGGTGTATTGATATGTGCAACTTTGGTAACCCCTCCACGATCCCCTCGAAATATGAGGATCGTCTATTTTATGAATGGAACCCACAGGTGACACTGATGCGGACTACGGCCGAGGAGAATTATAAGATAGGGGAAGTCTTTGCTGAGAAAGCAAATCGGTCAAATGGCAAGGTTGCCTTTTTGATTCCTTTGCAAGGATACTCAATGCTGGATTCGGTTGAAGACGGGGAACCACAAATCTTTTGGGATCCAGAGGCGGACCAGGCGTTTGTGGACGGATTGAAGAGTGAATTGGATCCCGGGATTGAGGTAGCTCGGGTGGATGCTAATATAAACGATCCGGTTTTTTCGGACAAAGCCGTGGAGATGTTGTTAAACATGATGTAAGGGTTATTTATCTCAATTTAAAAAATACTTCAGGGATTATTTAAAAATAATGACTGATTTAAATATTAAATAAAAGGGATTTATAATGTTTCGATTAACAGTTATTTATGCTACGAAAAAGGATGGTCACTTCGATTTTGATTATTACGTTAAAAAACATTTACCACTGGTTCTTCCTCTTATTGGCAATAGTGTGATCCGAACGGTAGTAGGTCGGGGTATTGAAGGAATCGGCGAGGAGAATCCCCCCTACACTGCTATTGCGCAACTATATTTAAAAGATTTGGATGGGCTAAAGGCTGCCTTCGAAAATCATGGAGATGAAATTATGAATGATGTACCTAAATTCACGAACATTACACCGGTTTTAAATATTGAAGAGATCATTTCTAATGAAAGGCCTCTGGAGGAGAATTGAAAACTCGACATGTTTGAATAATTAATAATCAAAATTGTATAAATCATGACTGAACGTGAAAATGTTACTATGTCTGAAACGGAAGAGTCAAATATAATAACTATAAGTGACGATACTGCAAATCCGGCTCCACTGGGTCTTTTTGCATTTGGTATGTGTACGGTATTGTTAAGTTTGATCAATGCCGGCACGATCCCGATGGACTCGATGATTTTAAATATGGGTCTGTTTTATGGCGGTATAGCCCAAATTATGGTGGGAGTGATGGAGTCTAGAAAAGGAAATACGTTCGGGTGGGTTGCTTTCACCTCTTACGGTTTTTTTTGGGTTTCGTTTGTAGCGATTAATGTGTTTCCGGATATTGGCTGGATGGCAGCGGCTTCGGACGGAGGAATGATTGCCTATCTGGTCATGTGGTGTGTGTTTTCTGTGGTTTGTTTTATCGGCACATTGAAATTAAACCGGGTATTGCAGGCGATCTTTGGCTTAGTGGTATTGCTATTTGTGTTGTTGATAATCGGGGGTGCGACAGGCAATCAAGGGATCACCATGTTGGCTGGCTACGAAGGTGTAGTAACCGGGATAGTGTGCCTGTATGCAGCTGCAGCGTTTTTATTGAATGAGATGTATGATCAAAAGTTATTACCCATCGGAGAGCTTGAGCAAGCATAGTGTAAGAATATTTTCGAGATTAATCTATTGGCCTGCAAGTAATGACTTGCAAAAGTATAAAAATTCTTAGTCGGACACTAGTGAATTCCACTATTTAGACAGTGAAAATCTAAGATCTCATATCTATGATTTGTGATGTTTCCAGAGCTAGTTATAAAAGAATTTTTATGTTAACTCTTTTCCTTATTGCATGTGTACTTTTTTCTGGTATTTCACAAACCGTTAAAATTGAGGATAAAAGCCAGTCAGACCAAAAACCCAACATAATAGTGATGTATAGCGATGATCACACTGCTCAGGCAGTTGGAGCATACCAAGGAGAATTAAATTACGGTCTTAGACTTGATCATAGCCCAACACCCAATATCGACAGGCTGGCAGATAATGGGATGCGTTTTGATAAAGCATTTGTCACTAATTCCATTTGCAAACCATCCCGTGCGGTGTTATTAACCGGTCTGCTTAGCCACTTAAATGGTGTCCCAACTAATGCAGAGTCTATTTCAACTGACATAGAAACATTCCCAAAATTACTAAAACGGTCAGGATATCAGACTTCAATGATTGGGAAGTGGCATCTGGGGACTGAACCTCAAGGATTTGACTATTATGAAGTTCTCTACGGTCAAGGTCCATATTATAACCCTATCATGCGAACACCAAATGGCGATGTGGATCGGCAGGGACATACTAGCGAGGTCATCACTGAAAGTGCCCTACGGTGGTTGAAAAAGAAAAGAAATCAGGGGCAGTCTTTTATGATGATGTACAATCATAAGGCTCCGCACAGCAATTGGCTGCCTGGCCCGGACCATTTAGATGATTATCGTGACCGTAAAATACCCGAACCGCCAACATTTAGTACTGACTTTTCGGGCTTGTCAACCGCACCAGTGAAAGCTGATTCAGGGATGAGTATCAAAGATGTGTTGACTTGGGGTAGATTAACAGTACCATTACATCCTGAAACGGGAGAGCGTCACGAACACTGGTTGTGGCAAGTGGAAAATAACAGGTTAACCAAAGAACAGCTTGAACGGATTAATGAGGCTTATGAAGAGGGAAATGAATATCTGTACCAAAACTATGTTCAAATGACGGAAAAAGAACGTGAGCGATGGAAGTATCAACGTTATGTCAAAAACTACTTGCGTGTAGTTCGTGGTATAGATGATGGCGTAGGTCGTATTATGGCCTATCTTCAGCGCGAAAATCTAATTGAAAATACAGTAGTAATCTATGCCGGTGATCAGGGATTTTTCCTAGGTGAAAATGGTTGGTATGATAAGCGTTTTATATATGAGGAGTCCCTCCGCATGCCTCTTATTTTCCACTGGCCGAAAGGTATTAAGCCAGGGTCAGTAAATAAGCAACTAGTACAGAATTTAGATTTAGCACCAACAATATTGGATCTAGCAGATGTGGTAATTCCCGATCATATGCAGGGCAGATCGATAGTTCCCTTATTAAAGGGAGAAAAACCAGCAGACTGGCGTGATGCAGCTTATTACCATTACTTTGAGGGTCAGCCGATGGAGGATGTGCATTCACACTATGTAGAACAACATTATGGCGTGCGTACAGACCAGTACACTCTTGTACATTATCCTCGTATTGATGAATGGGAACTGTTTGACTTAGAATCTGAGCCGGAACAGATACAAAGTGTATATGGTGAACAAGAGTATTCCGATGAACAAAAAAGGTTAAAAGGGAAGCTAAAAAATCTACAGAGTCAGTACGGAGATAATTATTGGCAATCAGATCCAGATGAATATTGGGAATAAACAATATATCAGTTGTAATTATAGTGCAGGTTGTATCCATTAAAACATTGGCTTAACTATCTGTCATTATGAGAAGTGAAGGGTTATAGTATAAAAGATTTTTTAAAGGTAGATTGTGCTTCAGGATCTAACAATGGCAAATTATGGCAAAAATTCTCATTAGTTTTTAGATTGATAATTTTATTGGTGAGGATATAAGACTCTATCCGTATCTAAATAAGGGATGCTGTAGAAACTAAAAACAAGTAAAAGGATTCTATTATCGCTTATACATTGTCTTATTCAGTGAAAAATAATTAGACTTTTTGTTTGTATTTATGGTTCTGTTTAAATGGGGGTAAGATGAAAGTACATGAGTACACTCAGTTTCTTCAATAAGTATTTAGTTAATTTATTCATCATAGTATTTATTTTAAATAGAGTTATAGAAGCTCAATCCCCGGCCCCGTCCGATACCCTGCGGGCCTCCCTCGAGGCCATCGAGGTGCGGGCGGCCCATTCGGCGATCAGTTCTGAACAGCCTCCCTTTTCGCTGAGCATGCTGACCAACTCCAGCCGACAGCTTACCCACAAGGCCCCGATTACCATGGACGACCTGTTCACCCAGGTGCCGGGCATATGGATCAATGACCGTGAAAACTACGCCCTGGGAGAACGGATTACTGTTCGGGGCGTAGGATG